>RFFU01000012.1 GCA_003697085.1 Candidatus Hydrogenedentota bacterium | reverse complement strand
TCATTCTTACAATTTGTCAATTTCGTTTTTCGGAACGGCCGGAAACGAACCACGGAAGGCACGGAATAAAGAAAAAGTCAAAAGGCAAAAGGCAAAAGGCAAAAGGAAGAGGGCAAGGGCGAGGGGCAGGAGGGAAAATCCTGGGAGCGCAGGCATCTTGCCCGCGGTTGACCAGTTCGCGGTTCGCATGGAACACGATGGAGCGCAGGCACTCTTGTCTGCGAAAGAACGGCCCGGCATTCCAAAGGAATTCAGCGAAGAGACGAAAAACGCTGGACGAAGAACGGTGAACGAAGAGCAACCACGGAATAGCACGGAAAAAGAAAAAGGCAAAAGTCGAAGGGAAAATGGGAAAAATCAAAAGGGAAAAGGAAGAAGGTAAGGGCTGATCAATCGAGGACATGGGAAGGGTGAGGGTAACGCGGGAGGACGGGAAAGGAGAAGAACGCGGAGGAGACGGAATGCGCGAAAAAAGGAGGGCGTGCCCGTAATATTGTTTGACAGTTTTGGTTGGGATCGGCGACTAAATTCCGGTGAGGGCGAACTTGTCAGCCGGTTCACTCTCGATTAGTGTTTCTTGGTCGTGAAGTGAAAACCGCGGAAAGAACGGGAACAGCGCTTCCGAGTGTAGAGAAGCGGAGTGGACGATTGGGAGTAAGAAGAGATGTCGTTGAATGAGGACCGCGAATATTGCCGGAAGGCGCTGCCGGAGGTGTCGAGAACCTTTGCCATAAGCATCGGCCGCCTTCCGGAGCCGAAGGATCTTCACATCGGCGTCCCCTATCTTCTCTGTCGTATTCCCGATACCATCGAAGATGCCAAGCACATTCCGACCGAGGAAAAGTGCCGGTGGCTCGAACTTTACGCCGAATTACTCGCGAAAGAAGAGAGACGTGTGGAACGAATCGATGAGGTGCTTCGTCGAATTTCCGTTTATCGTCACGATACCCCTTCCTGGAATCTTGTCGCGAACAGCCGGCGCGTTTTTCGGGTTTTGGAGACGTTTCCCTCGCGCGTGAGGCGCGCGGTGGTTGGGAATCTGACGGAGATGGTCCGTGGAATGCGGGAATTCATAGAGAGGCACGACAACAGGATTCGCATTGGAACCTTGGAGGAGTTTCGACGCTACTGTTATTTCGTGGCCGGAACAGTGGGGAGGCTCCTAACCGAGATATTCGAGACGTGGTACGAGTGGCCTTCGGGGCTGCGGGGGCAACTTGAAGAGAAGGCGATCTTGTTCGGAGAGGCTCTCCAGTCGGTAAACATCCTCAAGGATATCTATACGGATTATCACGACGAGGACAGCGTTTATGTTCCGCGAGATTTTCTTGCCCCGCTGGGACTTTCCGAACCCGAGACGATGTTTGCTGTTCCGGGAGCCGCGAGCGAAGCCGTGAAGCGTCTGATCGTACATTCGAAGAATTGTCTTGAGGCGGCGCGGGGTTATATTCGAATGCTGCCTGCGGAATCGGTTGAGGCGAGGGAGTTCTGCATCGTACCGTACCTCCTGGCCCTGAGAACAATCCACGTGATCGAGCGGGATGTCGGCGCGGTCTTGACTCCGCGCGGAGCCAAGGTCAGCCGCGGAGAAGTCACGCTGCTTCTCAACTCTGTACCGGAGTGCATTCGAAGCAACGAATATCTCGAAGGAATTTCCTCGAGGGCGCTTCAGGAACGATTCCTCTGCGCGTGAGAACACCTCGATTCGCTCCTCGGAAGTATCCTCGGAATCGAAAGAGCCGGATATGATTGTCGTCAACGCGGGCGCGATACGGCGGAGTTCCGGAGAAGGTTCGGGTGAAATCGATCCGGCCAAGGCCGTGGAGCGGGCCGTGGAAGTGCTCCTCAAATTGCAATCGCGGGAAGGATATTGGGCCGGAGAACTCTTCGCGGACGCCACTTTGGCCGCGGATACCGTCATCCTCTATTCCTTTCTCGGAATGAATCCGATTCCGCGCAGTGAGGAATACCGGAGGCACATCCTTTCCAGACAACTTTCCGACGGCGGATGGAATATTTATCCGGGAGGTCCGGCGGAGATCAATGCCACATTGAAGGCTTACACCGCGCTGAAACTGATCGGACTTTCGAAGGACGAACCTTGTCTTGTAAAAGCCCGCGAGGCGATTCGTGGTTTGGGAGGGCTGCGGGGGATTCACACCTACTGTCGTTTTTACCTCGCCGCGCTTGGGCAGATTCCCTGGTCGAAGGTTCCCGACATTCCTCCCGAGATCATGCTTCTTCCGAAGTCGCTTCCGATCGGTCTGCACGGACTTTCTTCCTGGACGCGCGTCATCGTGGTTCCGATGATGATAATTCGGGCGTTGGAGCCGGTGGCGAAGGTTCCCGCGGAGCGGGGGGTTGGCGAGTTGATCGAAGAATTCTGGGCCGAGAAACCCCCGCCGCGGAGTCGGTGGGGACGGTTCTTCCTCTTCCTGGACGGAATCCTGCGCCTTTACGGGAAGATTCCTTTCAATCCGATACGTTCGGTGGCCTTGAAGAAGGCGGAGGAATGGATGAGGCGCCATCTGGTCGAAGGAGGATTAGGGGCGATTTATCCCGCGATTCAGAACTCGATCATGGCCTTGAAGACACTCGGCTTCGACCTCGACAGCCCTCTCCTCAGGGATCAGTTGAAGGAGATCGAGGGGTTGCATGTCTTCGAGGGAGGTGAGGTTCGTGTTCAGCCGTGCACGTCCCACGTGTGGGATACGGCCTGGTCGCTGACGGCTCTGGCGGAGGCCGGATTCACTCTTTCCCATCCGGCGTTGCGGCGCGGGGTGGTGTGGCTTCTTTCGAAAAAACTTCCGGCGCCGACGGCGCGCAACGAGCGGGGGGAGACGATGGCGGCCTGGAGTTTTGAGTATCAGAACCCGTTCTTTCCTGACATCGACGATACGGCGGCGGTTCTTATGGCACTTACGCTTGCCGGTGCTCGAACTGACGCGGAACTGGGGAGCCGGGCGAGGGCGGCGATCGAGGAGGGGACGCGTTGGATTCGGTGGATGCGGAACCGTGACGGCGGCTGGGCCTCCTTCGATAAGGATGTCGATTGCCGGATTCTGGAGCACGTTCCTTTTGCGGACCACAACGCGATTCTCGATCCCAGTACCGCGGACATCACGGCGCGCGTTCTGGAGTGCTTTTCTGTGACGGGAGTATCGATCACGGAGGAAGAGCGGCGGGGCGCGGTGGCGTTCCTTCTGCGGAATCAGGAGCCGAACGGGTCCTGGTTCGGTCGATGGGGCGTGAATTACATCTACGGTACGTCGGCGGTTCTGGTCGCCCTTTCGGCGTATCAAGGGGATTCGGAGGTGAAGCGGGCCGTCGAAAACGGAGCGCGTTGGCTCAAGAGCGTGCAGAACGAGGACGGTGGTTGGGGGGAGAGTTGTTCGTCTTATGAGGAGCCGGGGGTTTATCAAGCGATCGAGAGTACGCCGAGCCAGACGGCGTGGGCCGTGATCGGACTTATCGCGGCGGGTTACGGCCGAGGGCGGGCGGTGAAGCGCGGTGTCGGGTTCCTGTGTCGTTCCCAAAAGAGCGATGGGACATGGGACGAACACGTTTTCACGGGAACCGGTTTTCCGAGGGTCTTTTATCTCGGGTATTCGATGTACTCGCACAATTTCCCGATCATCGCGCTGGCGCGTTACCGCCGTTTGAATCGCATCAAGACGACGGTGTCCTGATGGGGATTCCTTTGAAACAGGCTGCGGCGGTCGCGCGCTACGTGCTCGAGAAGAAGATGCGGGGGGTTCACCGATTCCCGCTCGTTTTGATGCTCGAGCCGCTCTTTGCCTGCAATCTCGAATGCGCCGGCTGCGGGAAGATTCAGTATCCGACGGAAATTCTGAGAAAGAGGCTGACGGTGAAGGAATGCGCCGACGCGGCGCGGGAATGCGGCGCCCCGATCGTCTCGATCGCCGGGGGCGAGCCGCTTTTGCACCCCGAAATTGCGGAGATTGTTGCGGAGATCACGCGCCAACGCCGTTTCCTTTACCTCTGTACGAATGCGATCCTTCTGGAGAAATTTCTCGATCGGTTCGCCCCGTCGCCGTACCTCACCTTCAATGTTCATCTTGATGGAATGCGTTCAAGCCATGACCGGAAGGTCTGTCGCGAAGGGGTCTTCGACACGGCCGTAAAGGCTATACGGCGGCTTCGAGAACGGGGGTTCCGTGTTACGACGAACACGACGGTCTTTCGGGGCGACGATCCCGAGGAACTTCGCCGGCTGTTCGATCATCTCGAGGAGATCGGCGTGGATGGAATGATGATTTCACCCGGGTACGCCTACGAGAAGGCACCGGATCAGGAGAATTTTCTAAGACGGGAGGAGACACGGAAACTTTTCCGCGAAATTCTGCGAGACGGCCGCCGTCACGGTTGGAATTTCAACCATTCCCCGCTCTATCTCGATTTCTTGATGGGAGATCGGGATTATCAGTGTTATCCGTGGTCGAATCCGACGCGCAATGTTTTCGGCTGGCAAAAGCCATGCTATTTGCTGGGGGACGGGTATGCGAGAACATTTGAGGAGTTGATGCGCGAGACGGACTGGGATCGATACGGATACGGTCGTGACCCTCGTTGCTCGCAATGTATGGCGCACTGTGGTTACGAGGGAGCCGCGATCGACGAGGCCTTCGGGAGTCTGCGCGCGGGCGTCCGCGTGTTTCGGACTCTGCTGCGAGCCGGGTGAGGTTTGGCCGACCTGCTTATTCTGACGCCCCTTCGTTCGGAAGAGAGAATCCTGCGAAGGTTTTTTTCGGGCGGGTTCTCCATCCATTCCTGCGGTCTCGGGCCGCACCACGCTCGGGAAAGAACCGAAAAACTCTTCGATGAATTCCGTCCGGACGGATGTGTGCTGATGGGATTCTGCGCGGCGGCGAGGAGCGATCTCTCCTCGGGAGAGGCCGTGCTTCTCGATCAGATCCGATGCGAGGAGATCGCCGTCGAAGAAAGAACGGAGGACCCGCGGCCGACTCGGAACTTCCTGAAACGGTCGATCGAGGAGTTGCTTTCCGAGGCGGAAAGACCGAAAGAAGTGTTCCCGCGCGGCGCCGGGTTGACGATCGGACGTCTCGTCGCCGATCCAGAGGAGAAATACGGATTAGGAGAAGAATATTCGGTCGATGTTATCGATATGGAGAGCGGTGTTGTTCTTCAGATCGCGGAAAAAAAGGGAATTCCGTGCGTCGCAATCCGCGTTGTTCTGGACGAAGCGGAATTGGATCTCTCGGGATTTTTTCCGCTTTTTGTTCGAGACCGGGAGCCCTCGGCGCGTCAGTTTTCGGCCTATCTCCTCCGTCACCCGAGATTGATCGTTCCGGCCTTTCGTCTCCTCCGTTCGTATCGCCGTGCGGCTGTGGGACTGGCCCGCGCGGTGCGGATGCTCGAGGAGATTCTCCCATCGTCCCTCTGAAAGTATGACGAACGTTCTTCCGTCAACGATAACCGCTGGAGCGAAACCAATCGACGGCGCGGCGGATGGCGTCCGCCGCGGGGCCGGGGCGATAACCGAGTTCCTCGCGGGCGCGCCGACTCGAGAAGTACATCGGGTGTCGCGCCATCTCCAGTTCATCACGCGTGAACCGGGGCGGCTTTCCGGTCAGGAGGGCGATCGACTCCAGGAGAAAGGCGATCGGAATGAGAGGAGCACGGGGAAGAGTGAAACGGGGCGGCGGGACGCCCGCATGTTCGGCCGCGATCGAGATGATGGTTTTCAAAGTCATATTTTCTCCCCCGAGTATGTACCGCCGGCCGAGAACACCCTTTTCGAGGGCCAAGAGATGACCTTCGGCTACGTCGTCCACGGAAACGATGTTGAGGCCGGTGTCGATCACGGCGGGAATCCGCCCCCGAGAGGCTTCGAGGATCATTCGGCCGGTGGGAGTGGGTTTGATGTCCCGCGGTCCCACCGGGGCCGTCGGATTGACGATGACCGCCGGAAGGTTTTTACTCTCAACCATCCTCTGGACGATTTCCTCGGCCAGGAACTTCGACCGCTTGTAATGTCCAATCATCGCCTCCAGAGTGGCGGGCGTTTCCTCGGTCGCTTCCGAACCGTCGCGTGGATGTCCCAGTACGGCGACGCTGGAGGTGTAAACGATCCTTCTGATTCCGGCTTTCAGCGCGGCTTCCATCAGGTTCCGGGTTCCATCAACATTTGTGCAGAAGATTTCGGTCGGGTCGGGCGCGTAGAACCGGTAATCGGCCGCGACGTGGAAGAGAAGGGAGCATCCGGCGAGGGCTTTTTCGAGGGAAGGTCGATCCCGCAAGTCACCCTCGACCGTCTCAACCGCGAGCCCCCGGATGTTGTCACGCACGGAGGTGCGGCGGACGAGCGCGCGAACAGGGAATCCTCGGTTCAGAAGCCGCCGGAGAACGGCCGAGCCGACGAAACCGGTGGCTCCCGTGATCAAGACTTTCTCTCTCGGAACCATCCATCCTCCTGCCGTATGCTTTCCAGCGTCACGGAAGCCGGGAAACGACGTCCCCTCGTTCGATCTTGTCCCGCTGTCGTCCGTGCGTTGCGGCAAGAGTTCGCCGTCTCCCCGATTCGTTCCGACCTTCGGCACGATTTTCGCGTGGGATTCGCGCGGAGGCCGCATTTCGTTTCGTCTTCCGCCGTCGAGAAGGTAGAGTGAGGGAAACGATGGAGATTGCAAGTCAAAAGAGGAGACGGTGGAATTCCGGCGGTCGCCGGTGGGGTAGGAATTGGAACGCCGTTTGGTTTAAGGGCGGGCGGGGACGCTGGTGAATTTTTCAGAGCGGATTTCCAGAACACTCGGCCGCTGGGCCGTGGCGATGGGAAGATACTCCGAATTCGTTCTGGCGGTGGCTGTGGTTGCTTCGATCGCGGCGGGTTATTATGCAACCGGCCATTTGAGGATCAGTACGGACACCGCCGAGATGATCTCGCCGAAACTCCCGTATCGTCGGGTGTACAAGGAGTATCGCGAGGCCTTCCCGGGTTCCGGGGGAGGGGTGATCGTTGTCATCGACGGTCCCTCTCCGGATGCCGCCTCCTCCGCCGCCGTCCGGCTCCTCGAATCCCTGCGTTCCGATTCGCTCGTCGAGAGTGTGGAGCGGCCCGACAGAGATCCATTCTTCGTCCGGAACGCCTTTCTCTACAAGGATACCGAGGAATTGAGAGCATTGGCCGACGATCTCATTACGCGCGAACCGTTCTTGAGGAAATTGATCGTCGATCCCGACATTCCTTCCTTCTTCTCCCTCCTGACCGACGCCGTGAAGAGCCGAAGCGGTGAGGAATCGTACACGATTACGGAGGATCTGGAGATCGGTGGGATGACATCGATTTTTGAGGAACTTTCGCGCTCCTTCGAATCCGCTCGGAACGGCAAGCCGTACCGCTTTTCCTGGACGAACCTGATGGATGATACGCGGGCGGATACGGAGTCGAGGCGTGCCTTGCTTCGCATCCATCCCGTCGATCTCGGAGACGATTTCCTCACCGCGAAGACGATCCTGCGGCGAATCCACTTGGCGGCGAAGAAGGAGAAACTCCCGGAGGAATACGGAGTCCGAATTCGTCTGACCGGCTCGATACCGCTCTCCTACGAGGAACTCAAGAGTGCCGCGGAGAGCGCGCGGAATGCCGGAATTCTTTCCCTCCTCTTCGTGACGGCGATTCTCTTTTGGGCACTTCGATCCTGGAAACTTGTGGCCGCGTCGTTCCTCGCGCTCGTCGCCGGCCTGCTCTGGACCACCGCGTTCGCCGCGTTTGCCATCGGGTCCCTCAACCTCATCTCCGTCGCGTTCGCCGTTCTCTACATCGGTTTGGGAATCGACTACGCCATTCACTTCTGCCTGCATTATCGCGACCGGCGCGATCGGGGAACGCCGCATTCCGAAGCCCTGCGGCGCACGGCCGAGGAGATCGGGACATCGCTTCTCCTCTGTGCGCTGACGACCTCCCTCGGATTTTATTCCTTTCTTCCGACATCCTATCGGGGTGTCTCGGAACTGGGCTTGATCGGCGGAACCGGAATGTTCATCAGTTTCTTCGCGACGTTGACGATCTTACCGGCCTTTCTCGAAAAGTTTCGATACGTTTCTCGGAGATCGGAAGGGACTTTCCCGGCACATCTTGATATCGCACGGAAATTCCCGCGGCGACGGGCGGTGATTGCCGGCGCCTTCTTCTTGGCGCTTCTTTCGGCCCTGGCCCTTCCCCGATCTTCCTTCGATTACAATCCGATGAATCTGCGGGATCCCGCTTCGGAGTCGGTTTCGGCTTATCGGGACCTCTCGCGCCGCTCCGCTCCGGCCAACGCGCTCAATCTTCTCGTCCCGAATCTCGAAACCGCCCGGAAAAAGACGGCGCTTTTCGAGAAGCGTCCCGCGGTTCACGACGTCGTTCATCTCGGAAAACTGATTCCGAAGAATCAGGAAGAGAAGATTTCAACCATCACCGATTTGGCTCTCCTGCTTCAACCGGAATTCTGGGAGACGCCGCTTCCACGCCCGCGGACAACGAAGGAAGAATTCGCCGCCGTTGACGACTTTTCCAAGGCTCTTGCCCGGTATTTGGAAGAGACGGAGAGAACGGCCGATCGAGAAGCCGCACGAAGATGCTTGCGCTCCGCTCGGCTGTTTCTTTCACAACTTTCCGCTCGTTCCGAGGCCGAAAGGCGAGAAGTCTTGGATCGGTTGAGGGAGATCCTGCTGGGGACCTTTCCGCGAAGGATTCACGAACTTCGGATGGCGCTTTCTCCGTCCGAGGAGGTGACGATCGAGAACGTCCCGGATCGCATTCGGAAAGAGTGGATTTCCGTGGATGGAAGGTACCGCTTGCGGATCGTTCCGGAGAAGGATATTACGAAGAATGAAAATCTTCTGGAGTTCGTACGGGAGGTTCAGGAGGTCGCGCCGAAGGCGACCGGGAGTCCGGTGATCTTCGTCGAGGCCAGCCGTGCGGTGATCCGAGCGTTTCAGCAGGCCTTCGGCATGGCTCTCTTTGGAATGGCGTTTCTTCTCTTCTTCCTGATGGATTCGCCGCGCGATGTCGGCCTGGTGTTGTTGCCATTGGGACTGGCCGGGCTTTATCTGGCCGGAGCGTCCGTGCTTCTGGGGATCCGGTTCAATTTCGCGAACGTCATCGTGCTTCCGCTTCTTCTCGGAATCGGCGTCGATAACGGCATTCACATCGTGCGCCGGTTCCACGCTCGGAAAAGGGGAGGGGTGGAAGACATCACGTCGCCCACCGGTCGAGCGATCTTTTTCAGTATGCTGACGACGGTCGGAAGCCTGGGGAACTTCATCTTTTCTCCCCACCGGGGAATGGCCAGTATGGGAGGTATGCTTTCGCTTGGGCTGATCTTCATCGTGCTGGCGGCGCTGCTCGTTCTTCCGGTGATTCTGGAGGAGACCGGAGCCGCACCGAAGGTCGGCGTGGCGAAGAAGGGAGCGGGGAAACGGATATGACGAACGGCGGCATGGTTGCCTCGCGGGCAAGGGCTTCTTCTTTCGGAGGACGGCGCTGGTTCCGAATCGCTCTCTTTTTCCTGGGAATCGGAACGTTCGTTTGGGTCTTGCGATCTTGCAATGAGGAAAGGGTCTGGGAAGCCCTTGGGGGCGTCGGTTGGAAATTCCTTCCGATCTTTTTTCTGGAACTCGTCTTCGATGCCGCCAACACCGTCGGGTGGCGGCTGGCGTTTCCAGTGGGAAACGTTCCCGGGTTCTGGAAACTCTTTTTCGTGCGTCAGGCGGGGACGACGATCAATCAAGTCACCCCGACGGCGACGCTCGGCGGTGAGCCTCTGAAGGCGATGCTTCTGGCGCCGACGGTTCCCATTCCGGACGGCCTCGCCTCGGTGATACTTGCTCAAACAACCTTTATGATCGCTCAGATGATCTTCGTTCTCTTCGCATTGGTCTTCATTCTGCCGCTTCTGGGCGTATCGGTGAACGTCAAGGTCGCCATGATCGTGACGTTTCTCGGGCTCGCCGCGGGGCTTTTCGCCGCCGTCAAGATTCAGAAGGAGGGCGGCTGGGGGTATCTCCTCTCGGCGGTTGTCGGGAAAGTTCTCTCGAAGGCGAAGGCGGAGAGCGTCATTGCGGAAACAGGGAAGACGGAGGAACGACTGCGGCGTATCTTTTCACACGAGCGCGGGGCGGTCTGGGGTTCCGTTGCAGCCCATCTGGCCGGGCGCCTCGTTTCTCTCGGACAGATCTGGCTTATCCTCTCCGCGTTGGGCGTCTCCACCGGCTTGGGAATCTGTCTGGCTGTCAGTGGACTTTCGATTCTGATCGATCTCCCGACGTCGATCGTTCCCGGGCGCGTGGGAGTTCAGGAAGGAGGGCGCGTCCTGATACTCACGGCGCTCGGATTGCCCCCCCCCCTCGGATTCGCGCTCTCCCTTGTTGAACGCGCTGTCCAACTGGCTTCGATTCTTTTGGGCTCGATGAGTCTTTCGTTTCTGGCCGGGAAATGATTTCTCTTTCGGTGAAGGGAATTCTCTTCGATTTCGGTGGCACGCTGGATGCCGCCGGGGTGCCGTGGAAGGAGCGGTTTCGTCGTCTCTTTTCGGAGTTCGGTGTCACGGTCGGGCCGGAAAGATTCGACCATGCCTTTTACGATGCCGACGACGCACTCGTGGGAAGGCTCTCCGCTGACGCAAATCTGACCGAGACGGTTCATCGCCTTGCCGTCGGCGTTGCGCGGAATCTTGGGGTGCCCGGCGATCGTATCGGGCGCGAGGTCGCGGAGAATTTTCTGAGGGAGAGTTTTCATTTCTTCCGGAGGAACCGTCCTGTTCTCGAGAGACTTTCGAAGCGATTTCGTCTCGGCATCGTCTCGAACTTTTACGGAAATCTCCAGGCTGTCTGCGCGGAGGCGGAGATCGAGGAATTTTTCGATCCGCTGATCGACTCGACCGTGGTCGGGGTGAGCAAGCCGGATCCGAAGATTTTTCGGGCCGGCTTCGAACCCTGGCGGTTGCCGCCGGAACGCGTCCTCTTTGTCGGAGACTCGCCGAATCGCGACATGGCCGGAGCGAAGGCTTTGGGAATGCCTCATATCCGCCTGCTGCCGCCCGAGCGCTTGAAGCAGGCGACACTCTGCTGCCCGGGGGATCGCGCGATCACTTCCCTGAAAGAATTATGGGGCGGAGGTTGACACTGTGACACTTCGAATGAGAGTATCCCGCCATAACAGGACATCGGTGCGTTTGGTTTTCGTTAAAGGGATCGTGTCCTTTGAAAGGAAACGTCGGTTTTTTGATAGAATGGAAAAAGAGTTGTGACATCTCACAGGATCAACCCCCGGCCTTCTATTTTGAAGAGGTGTGTCGGGGTATTTCGAGAGACAGAGAATTCACCTGACAGGGAATGGGATGACGAAAGAATCCTTCGCTTGGCCGGAGAAGGAATGAAGCGGTACGGTCTTGCGGTAGAACTGCTTCGGCCTGAGGAAATTTCTTGGGGAAACGGCTCCTGTCCGGATTACGCGTTTGTAATGTGCGAGCATCGGTCGGCCATCGAGGGGCTTCGTCGATGGGAGGAGGAGGGAGCCATGGTAATCAATTCCGCGCGAAGCGTTCTGAACACCTATCGAGAGAATATGGTCACTCTTCTCTCGGGAACGTCCGTGCCTTTCCCGCGTTCAGTCGTTGTTCCGACGGAGCCGGGGGGAGGTGGAGAGGCGGCGTGGAAAGAGTTGGGAGCCGATCCGGTCTGGGTTAAGCGCGGCGATGTTCATTGCGTCGAACCGGGGGATGTCGTGTATGCGTCGTCGTCCGAAGCGATGGCGGAGGCTTTGGAAGCCATGGCGGGAAGAGGGATCACGTCGGCGGTCGTTCAGAGGCATATCGAGGGAGATTTGATCAAGTTCTACGGTGTCGGAGCGGCGGAAGGGATCGAGTGGTTTCACTGGTTCTATCATCGGGAACAAGCGCTGAAGAAGTATCCCTTCGACGTGGAAGAATTGCGAAGCAAGGCGTTCGAGGCAGCGCGGGTTTTGGGACTGGAGATTTTCGGGGGAGATGCAATCGCCACGGAGGAGAACGAGTTTTTCATCATCGACGTAAACGCATGGCCGAGTTTTGCTCTTTTTCGCGAGGAGGCTTCGGAGCGGATCAGCCGGTATCTGGCGCGCAGGTTTCTGGGACGATGACGATTCCTTCCTATCGGATTCCCGGACCTCGCTCGCAACGGATTTTCGAAGAGGAAAAAAAGAATATGTCGCCCGGGCTCCAATCCTTCGCGCTCTACTCCGGACTGGCGATGGACCGCGGGGAAGGCTGCCGACTTTACGATGCAGATGGGAACGAGTACATCGATTTCCTGGCCGGGATTGCGGTCGGGAGTGTCGGACACTGTCATCCGCGTTACGTCCAGACGCTTCGAGAGCAGATGGGGAAATTGACCTTCGGCAGTTTTACGACGGATATCCGCCGAAAGTTTCTCAATCTTCTTGCCTCCGTAACCCCCGACGGACTGACGCGAATCCAGATGTTTTCAGGCGGAGCCGAGGCGGTCGAGGCTTCGTTTCGGCTGGCGAAATCCGCAACGAAGAAGACCGAATTCATCGGATTTCGAGGGGCTTTTCACGGGAAGACGGGGGGAGTCTTGGGCCTTCTCGGAAGCGACTTCAAACACCATCTCGGTCCGTTTATGCCCGGACTCTACAGCGCTCCCTACGCCTACTGTTATCGTTGTCCCTTGAAAGCGAAGCATCCCGAGTGTGGTCTGGCTTGCGTCGAGGCGTTGCGGGATGTGATTCGGTATGAGACACAAGGGGAGATCGCCGCGATCATCGTGGAACCGATCCAGGGGACGGCCGGAAACATCGTTCCTCCGGAAGGATTTCTCTCCGCGGTGAAGGAAGTCGCTCGGGAGAACGACGCCCTTCTGATCGCGGATGAGATGATCACGGGGTTTGGACGAACGGGGAAGATGTGGGGCTGTGACGAGGAGGAGATCGTTCCCGATGTTATGACGCTGGGGAAGGGACTCGGCGGCGGGTTTCCGGTGTCGGCGGTCGTTTCGACGGAGGAATTGACGGCGAGCCGGCCGTTTTCTCTTCCGAGCCATAGTTCCTCGAGTTACGGCGGAAATCCCCTCGCCGCGGCGGCAGGCTGGGCCGCCTTGAGCATCATCCTGGATGAGAAACTGACGGAGAACGCATCGAGGGTCGGTGCTTTAATGCTGAATCGACTCCGGGAGATGCAAGAGAAGTACCGGGTGATTGGTGACGTGCGCGGGCGGGGGCTTCTGATCGGAATTGAGCTGGTCCGGGATCGGGAGGCGCGGGAATTCTTGCCGAAAAAACTGACGCGAGCCCTCTTTCACGAATGTCTGAGGCGGGGGTTGGTGGCGATGTGCTACAATCCGATCATTCGTTTGAATCCGCCGCTCGTCATCGACGAAGGAACCGCGATGGAAGGTTTGGAGAGGTTCGAGGCGAGCCTGGTCGCGGTTTTGAAGGAAGGGGCGCCGGAGTTGTTGTGACGAGAACGTGGCGGGGAGCAGTCGTGGGAATCGGAGCCGTTGCGCGGAACGCCCACCTTCCCGGCTGGCTTGCGTGCCCCGAGGTGGAGATCGCAGCCCTGTACGATCCGGACGTTTTTTGTCGAGTGTGGGCCGATGAGAACCTGCCCGCGGCGAAGTGGTGCGGGTCGCTTCGGGAACTGCTGGCGACCCCCCACCTCGATTTCGTCGATGTCTGCGCTCCGCCGGCCTCGCACAGGTCCATCGTTGCGGAGGCGCTAGAGGCGGGGGTGCACGTTCTCTGCGAGAAGCCGCTTGTGTCCTCGGTGGCCGATTTCGATCTCTTGACGGCGCTGGCCGACCGCAAGAAGCGGTGCCTCTTTACCGTTCACAACTGGAAACACGCGGAGGCCGTCAGGAGGGCGTCGAAGGCGATTCGGACGGGTTTTCCTGGAGAAGAAAGAACGTGTCGTTGGGAGACGATTCGAACGCGCCCCGCTGGTTCGACAACAGACCGCGCCTCTTGGAGAACGGAAGCGGCGGCCGCTGAGGGGGGGATTCTTCTCGATCACGGTTGGCATTCTTTCTACATCGTTGAAGAGTGGTTGGGAGGGGGTCCGTATTCCGTGCGGGCACGTTTCGAATGTCGGGCGAAAGATTCAAAAGCATCGGGGGTCGAGGATACCGTAAGACTGGAATTGAAGGGGAGTGAGGGACGAGCCGAAATATTTTTGACGTGGGCCGGTACGGAACGGAAGAACACCTTCGTCATCTCGGGGGAACGAGGAAGAATCTCCGCATGCAATGACGAGTGGATTCTCGAGGATTTTTCGAGGAACGAAAGAATCCGGGAAACACTGGCCGACGACTTGGCCGGCGATTCCTATCATCGGAAATGGTTCCCCGGTGTCATTCGGGAATTTCTTTCGGCGATGGAGGGGGAAGGTTCGAGAGAGCGTAATCGGGAGGAGGCGCGTTTTTGTGTCTCGGTCCTGGAAGCGGCCCGGCTTTCGCATCAACGAGGGGGAGAATGGATCACGCGGCACCGCGCGAGAACGAGCGCGTCTTCGTGACGATCTCTCTTGCTTTTCCTCTTTCTTTCGCGTCGGGAAGCAGCGGTAAGGGCGAGGATCGGTGAAGGACCGGGATTCTCTTCCAAGGCGCGTGCTGCTTCTTCTTTTTGAGAGTCCGCAAGGAATGGAAAGGCTTTTGGGAATGTCCCTGAAGGATCGGTTGATCCGTTCGGCCACCCGAGCCGGTTGGAACGTGGTGGTTGCGGAGGGAGGAGGAGGGGAGGTTTCCTTGGAAGAATTCGCTCCTCGAGGAGGGGATCGCCTTGTCATTTGCGCAACCAACGTGGTGATGACTCCGCGTTTTCAGAAGACCGTGGCAGGAGGAACGTGGAGACCGGACGAGGTGATCCGCTTCCGTCCTTCCTGCGGGATATTCGACGTCGGGGAAGAATTCCGGTGGATCGGATTGGGAGACGCCGGCGCGGATGCCGAGACGTTTCTCGAGAGACTTTCGGAAGACGTCGCGCGAACGGAATCGCCACCACAGAATCGGAATGTCGTGGAAGTGGAAGGCGAAGATGATCGAGAGCGCGCGGAAGAGATCCTGTTGCGCGATCTGATCAAGGATAACGAAGGATTCATGTCGCGACATTTCGAACGGAAGATTTCCCTTTTCGTGACACGGCGGATCGTCGATTCAGGAATCACGCCGAACGGAATGAGTCTGATCAGTATCGGCGTCGGGCTCCTCGGGGCTCCGTTCTTCCTTTCGGTGAGGCCGACGAAACAGGTGACAGGGTCTCTTCTCTTTCTGGCTCATTCCATTCTCGATGGTTGCGACGGGGAACTGGCACGATTGACGTTTCAGGAATCGAAGGGAGGGGGTGAACTGGATTTCTGGGGGGATAATCTGGTTCATTCGGCGATTTTTTCCGCGATCTCCATCGGTTGGGCTCGCACGATTGACCGCCGATGGCCGTTGTTACTGGGGGCGGTGGCGACATTGGGAGGATTGGTTTCGGCGGGAGTGGTTTACGTGAGCACGATGCGGAACAAAAACACGGATGGGCCGCTCTTCAGAAACATTGTCGAGAAGCCGGACACGCGGATGGAGAAAGCGATGGATGCGCTGGCCCGCCGCGATTTTATTTATCTTCTCCTTTTGCTTTCGCTGCGCGGGCGGGCGCATTGGTTTCTCGTCGCGGCCGCGCTCGGTGCCCCCCTCTATGCGTTGGCCCTCCTGCGGCTTACCCTCGCCCCCCGCCCACTGGCTTCGTAGCCGGAGTCAACGGCCCTTCTCCTTCGTCAACTTCCGTTCGTAATATTCCTTGACCGTGACATAGGGGTCCAACGAAGATTTACTCAGGGAATCGATCTCTTCGATCCGGAAACTCACTTCATTGACGGTTTTCCCGGCGTAGAGACCGGTCAGAATCTCCTCGGAATCGTCACCCGAGAGATAATTGATCGGCTGGAGGAATCCCTCGGCGACCGAAGCCAGGCTGCCGCGGACGGTCGAGGGTCCGGATATCGGGAGAACGAGGTAGGGACCGGGAGGAACGTCGGCCTTGGCGAATGTCTGATCGAGACTCCGGTCGATCGCCTTGCGGTGTTTTCCGGCGACGTCGAAGAATCCGGCGATTCCCACGGTCGAGTTGACAAAGAAGCGTCCCAAAGCGACACCCGCATCCCTGGGTTTTCCCTGGAGGAGCGAACTGACGAAGTGGATTGGTTCCTCGAGGTTGTGGAAGCCGTTTCGAATTCCCGTACGGATCGGCTTGGGAACGACGGCCCTGTATCCGGAGGCGGCCGGTCTCATCACGATCAAGTAGAGGACTCCGTTGATCTTCAGGAAGAGGCGATTGACCGGCTCCAGCGGGTCGGAAAGGCGGACCTTTTCCTCGGACACCTCCTCGGCGAACGGATCGGTCGCATAGTCGATCTCGGAATCGGCCGCGGAAGCCTCGGAAATGTCCGGCTGAAAGGAAGGGCTTTTCTTAGTAGAGAGAACGGGAGGTTCTTGCGTGGGAACGGATGCTGAGGGCAGAGCAAGGAAGAAGATCAGGAGAGGGAGGAAGAGGATTGGCCGGACGCGGAATATCAAGAGGTCTTTTTCTTTGAGGTCTCTTCGCGTTTCATTTCGGCGGTTTTTTCCCGGAGTCGCTGGATGAGGTCCTTCAGACCGTGATTTTTCAGGACGGAAGCGAACTGGGAGCGGTAACTGCCGACGATTCCGTAACCGTCGATCTCCATGTCGTAGATTTGCCAAGTCTTTCCGTGACGAACCAGCATATAATTAACGTCGAGTACGGATGTTTCCCCTGAGGTTTCAACAATGCTCTGGGTCTTGACGCGGGCGTAGCGTCCTTTGATCAGTTCATCAGTGACACGGACCTCCTTGAGATGTTCGAACTCGGTCTTCGGTAGGAGCGTTGTGCGGAAGAGTTGGCGGAGGAATTCCCGAAAGACGCCCGTCAATTCCTCGATTCCCTTCCGATCTTTCCCGTATTTTCGCGCATAACGTCCCAGCGTCCGCAGTGTCATCTCGCGGTAATCGAAGAGCGGTTCCATCGTTTCGATGAAAATCGTTCGAATCGCTCCGACATCGAGCGACGAGTGTTGAGAACGTTTCTGGATGGCGGCGACCGCCTTGGCCGCGTTTTGCTCAATGATTGCGCCGGGCGAGGTTTCGGCTCCGCGCGAAGGCGCCGTTGCAAGGAACAAAAACAGAAAAAGGAGAACGATTCGTCTTTGGTGCATGTTCTACCTCCGCAGAAAATCATCGTAGCAGGGGCGACGGTCATGTATAGCAAAAAGAGTGCCTTTGAGAGGAGCGGATCACACGTTCACGGCATGGAAGGGGGGGCGCCGGGCGGTCCAAGCGCGACGCGGACGGGGGATCACCACGCCGTTTGGGTTTCAAACTTGACGATTTGTACTCCGATCCGCGGTGGCCAGGAGAACCATTCCTACGCGAATCCAGTGGACCGCGGCCGTGAAGGCAGCCCAGAACGCCGCGGCGCGGAGGATCGTTCTCTTCCGCCCGAACCAGAATCCGACGACGAAAATCCAGGAATAGATATTCCGGCGGCCGGCGATCAATCGAAAAAATCGATCTCCTTCGCTCAATTCATCGATCATTTTTCCCGCGGTTTTTTGAATCGTCAGATAGGCCAGATTGTCGAGGATATCGGAAGCGACCATCGCCGTCGCCGTTCGCGGCATTCCCAGCCGCTTTCCGAGCGCGATGTACCACGAGTTTTCGTAGAGGAAATCGAGGAAGTGTTCCCCTTCTCCGAGGCGCGAGGTTTCGATACGAAGGCGGGCCAATTTTCCATCGACGCCGTCCAACGTGCTTATCGCCAGCGTCGCCAGAGCGCCCGCGCGAAGGAAACCCCGCCGGAACGCGGCTGCAATACCGAAGCCTACGGTCGTCGTCGTCACCGTCACCATATTCGGCGTGATCGCGGTTGGAGCGATGAGCCGAACGAGCCGGTCCTCGAAGATCGGATCGAAATAGCGGCCTGGAAGGTCGAGAACCTCCTTTTGAACGGATGAGAGAAGAAGCCTTTCGGCCTCCTCGATGTCCTCCCGACTCCGGATTGCGTGGAGAATCGGTCGTCGCGTCTTGCGAACCGAGGGGTCGTAATGAACAAGACGTTCAACGGGAAGAACCGTGGTGTCTGCGGCACCGGGAAAAACGACTCCAGCCTCCGTTCCTCCTCCCGAGACAAAAAGGGACTTTTCGGCGCTCAAGAGAAGACGAAGGAGATAGGAATCGATGACGGCGTGGAGCGGCAGGAGAAGGAATTTTCTTCCTTCGCCAAGACCAGAGGGCTCGGGATATTTTTCTTCACCACGCGCCACGCGGAATTCGATCGTTCGAGGCCAAAGATCCGGCCTTCGGCCCCTTCGAAGAAGTTCTCGAATTTTGGAAAGGGTATCGGAAGGTCCGGCGAAGAGGACGCGCGGAACGCCTTCGCGGTGGAGTTGACGCAGGAGTCGATCGGGAAGCGAGAGGCCACCGCAGGGGCCCTCGAGAGGATCGCGCGAATCCGGGCGGAGACGGCGGGGATCGGAGTCCCGGGCACCGGTTTTTTCGGACGGAGGAATCTTTCCCGGGGATTCGAAGCCCAGGTTTGCCGAGACAACGGCGATATCGACCGAATCGACGGAAACGTCACGGGCAGGTGGAACGTGGTTACTCCTCCGCATCATCCCTCCTCTTCGTTTTCACGGGAGGTTCTTCCCGGAACTAGTTACGAATCTTGGATGATATCGGTGAAAGTCAAGAGAAAAGGGGGGGAAACGTCGCGAAGAAGGCAGATCCGAAATTGTAAATCTTGTATCAGAAACCTCTTGTCTCAGTTGCGACATATTGGATACGCGTCCGAGAGGAGGGGAGGAAGCACTCTTGTCAGGCGCGGGAATTTCGTGTAGTTAAGACCGGCTATGTCAGGACACAGCAAATGGGCACAGATCAAGAGAAAGAAGGGGGCGTTGGACAAGAAGCGGGGAGCGCTCTTCTCGCGGCTGGTCAAGGAGATCACGGTGGCGGCGAGGGAAGGCGGGGGGAACCCGGATGCCAACATTCGTTTGCGGGCGGCCATCGACCGGGCGAAAGCCGCTTCGATGCCCGCGGACAACATCGAGCGTGCCATTAAGCGGGGCACCGGGCAGCTTCCGGGCGTCAGTTATGAAGAGATTACTTATGAAGGTTACGCCCCCGGCGGAGTTGCTGTGATCGTCGAGAGTCTTACGGACAGTCGGAATCGCACGACGGCCGCCGTGAGGCATATCTTTTCGAAGCGGGGCGGGAACCTCGGTGAGAACGGCTGCGTGAGTTGGCTTTTTGATCGGAGGGGGGTGATTCGTATCGCGGAAGGGAAGTATCCAGAGGAATTTCTTTTGGAGAAGGTGATGGAGGCCGGCGGAGAAGATCTGGTTATCGAAGACGGCGAGGTTCGTGTTCTGACGAGTCCGGAGGATCTGCACAAGGTGTGTGCGGGCCTGGAGGAAGCGGGGATTGCTGTGACGGAATCGGAACTGACGCTTGTTCCGAAGAACCTGGTTCGGCCTTCTCTGGAAGAAGCGAAGGCGGCGATGACGCTTCTGGAGGCTCTGGAGGAGGACGAGGACGTTCAAGCGGTGCACTCGAACCTCGATCCTCCGGAGGAACTCCTCTCGGAACTGGAGTGAGGTGAACGGAGAGAGCCGTTCGGCCGGAAAGAACGGAAAAGATCCGGAGCGAAGGAGACGCTTGTGATCTGCCTGGGGATCGATCCCGGAACCGCGACGACGGGTTATGGGGTCATCGAGGCTGTCGGTACACGCCGGCTCCATCTTCTTCACGGAGTCATTCGAACGCCCTACGGACTTCCACAGGGCGAGCGGTTGATGATCCTGCACGAGAAACTCTGCACGTTGGTTGAACGGTTTACGCCGTCGCTCATTGGAATGGAAAAACTTTTCTTCTCGACGAATGTGAAGACGGCGATTTCGGTCGCGCAGGCGCAGGGCGTGGTGCTTTTCACGGCGGCGGCGGCTGGAATTCCCGTCATCGAACTCACGCCGAACCAGGTCAAGATGTCCGTGACTCAGAACGGCAATGCTGACAAGCGTCAGGTTCAGTTGATGGTCCGGCGGCTTTTGCAACTGGCGGACATTCCGCGACCGGACGATGCGGCGGACGCGTTGGCGGTGGCGTTGAGTGCTTCTCAGGAGCCGGCGTGGCGCCGTTAGGAACGACGGAGCGCGGCGGTGCGACGAAGATAGCCGGAATCTCGTATCTCAACGCCCGCCCGTTCTTCTATCCCTTGTTCCGGAAAAAGGTTCCGCACAATTTCACGATTGAACTGATGACGCCCGCCGAGGCGAACAAGGCGCTTTGGGAAGGCACGGCCGATGCCGGCTTGATCTCGACGGCCGCCTTCTTTCGAATGCAACGCAGGGCCTCGAGAGGGCAAGGGGAGGGCGCGGTACGAATCTCCGGATTGGAAATCGCGGCGGCGGGACGTGTGGGCTCCATCAGGCTCTTTTGTACCGATTCCCTCGAAAAACTCGAACGAATTTACGTGACCTCGGAAACGGCGACATCCTTCTCGATGCTCAAAATCCTCCTTCGTCGCCTCCGTCTTCGGCCCACATTCGTCTGGTCCTCCGATCCCTTGGGAAAACTTTCGGCATCGGAGGATCGAGGGGAAGGAGCACTGCTCATTGGAGACGCGGCTCTAAGGAAAAGAAAGGGATTTGCTCATATCTATGATCTGGGGGAACTGTGGTGGCAGGAATTTCGTCTTCCGATGGTGTATGCGGTCATGGCGGTGCGTGAGGCGGTGGAAGAGAAGAAGGGAATTCTTGCGAAGACCTTTCAGCAATGTTTGAAATGGAGCCGAAGACATTCCTCGGAACTTCTCGATGAGGTTTCCTCGGACGAGTGGCTCATTCCCGCACAGGAATATCTCGACATCTTTGAGCGAAGCCGGAAGGATTTGAAGTTGGAGGAGGGGTTGGAGGTATTCCGACGAGAATGGGAGACCGCGGAAGACACGGAATAACGCGGAAGGGAATAAACCACGGAACACACGGAATAACGCGGAAAAAGAGAAAGTCAAAAAGCAAAAGTCAAAAGGCAAAAGGAAAAAGGGAACAAACAAGGAATGCCCGTTCAGGCTTTCCGTTCATCGTTTATCGTTTAACGTTTTAAATACACCGATCGATGTCCAAGGATGAAAAACGGATAACGGTAAAGGAAGAACGGTGAACGAAAAAACCACGGAAGACACGGAAGGACACGGAGGAGAAAAAGGAAAAAGTCAAAAATCAAAAGGGAAAAGAAAGAAGGCGATGAGGGCAAGGGCGGGGGAAAGGGCACGAATGGAAACACGGGAATAAAGTGAGGAAGATAAGAGAGGCAAGGCGGGGCGCGCCCAAAGTCACATGATATTGAGGGAATGAAAGATGTGGAGACTCGGGCCGAACCGACGAAACGTGGGTTGTCGGAGGGCGGTGGAGGCGATAGAGTTCCCGAACTTATGAAGAATTTTATCGAGAAGATTATTGAAGAGGACCTCACGGCCGGCCGGTGTTCCGAGGTCATAACGCGGTTTCCGCCGGAGCCGAACGGCTATCTTCACATCGGACACGCGAAGTCGATCTGCCTCAATTTCGGTTTGCCGCGTCGGTACGGTGGACGGTGTCATCTTCGCTTCGACGATACGAACCCGGAGAAAGAGGAAGAGGAATTCATCGAGGCGATCAAACGGGACGTCGCGTGGCTCGGGTTCGATTGGGGTTCCCACCTCTATTTCGCGTCGGACTATTTCGAGCGGATGTACGCTTTTGCGGAGGAACTCATCGAGAAGGGCTTGGCATTCGTATGTGATCAGACATTGGAAGAGATCAGGCGTGACCGCGGGACCTTGACGGAACCGGGAAAGGAGAGCCCGTACCGAAACCGATCCGTCGAGGAGAACCTGGATCTCTTCCGGCGGATGCGGAAAGGTGAGTTTCCCGAGGGCTCGCGGGTTCTTCGCGCGAAGATCGATATGGCCTCTCCGAATCTCAATATGCGCGATCCGGTTCTCTACAGAATTCGTCGTGCGGCTCATCCGCGCACAGGTACCACGTGGTGTATCTATCCGATGTACGATTTCGCCCACTGCCTCGGCGACGCCATCGAGGGGGTCACTCATTCGATCTGTACGTTGGAGTTCGAGGATCACAGGCCGCTGTACGACTGGGTCTTGGATAATGTGACTCCCCCCTCGAGGCCGTACCAGTACGAATTCGCGCGTTTGAATATGACCTATACGGTGCTTTCGAAGAGAAAACTGGCTCGTTTGGTGCGGGAGGGACACGTTAACGGTTGGGACGATCCGCGAATGCCGACTCTGGCCGGTTTGCGCCGGCGGGGGGTACCGCCGGAAGCCATCCGTCGGTTCTGCGATCGGATCGGCGTGGCGAAGACGAACAGCGTCGTCGAGATCGAACTCTTCGAACACTGCATTCGGGAGGTACTGAACAAGACGGCGCGGCGGGTGATGGCGGTGCTTGATCCCGTGAAATTGACGATCGAAAATTATCCGGAGGATCGGATCGAGGAGTTCGAGGTGGAGAATAATCCGGAGGATGCGGCGGCGGGAACGAGAAAGGTTGCTTTTTCCCGAAACTTGTTCATCGAACGAGAAGATTTTTTGGAGGATCCGCCGAAGAAATTTTTCCGTCTGGCCGTGGGGCGCGAGGTCCGGCTGAAGGGAGCCTATCTTGTCACCTGTACGGGGGTGAAGAAGGATCCGGAAACCGGAGAGGTGAAGGAGGTTCTTTGTCGTTACGATCCCGCGAGCCGCGGAGGAAATACGCCGGACGGGCGGCGCGTGAAGGGAACAATTCATTGGGTCGAGGAGAAGACGGCGGTGCCGGCGGAAATCCGTGTGTATGAACGTCTCTTTCGGATCGAGAATCCGGAGGGGGCCGGCGAGGAATTTCTCGAGGGGATGAACGAAAATTCCTTTTCACGAAAGTGTTCCGCTTTGGTTGAACCGGCGGCGGTGCAGCGAACTTCCAGCGGACCGATGCCGCTGCAATTCCTTCGGATGGGATATTTCATCGAGGATATCGATTCGAAACCAAATCATCCCATCTTCAACAAGACGATCGGCCTGCGGGATACCTGGGCCAAGGTGAAGAGATAACGCCTCTTCCGAGAAGGGGCGTTCCGGTCGGGTGGAAGGGATGTGTGACGAGAAACCGGCGCTTCTTTCCAGACGTGGTTTGATCGGAAATGGCCTCCAGAGGTGTTTACGCCGGGTTTCGTTTTTCGAGCGAACGAGAAAGGACAAATCCAAAACCGTATTTCAGGCCGCCAGTATCAACGCCTAACCTCGAGTTCGCACTCTGACACGGCCCTTGGAACGATCCGAGAAATTGTGTTCATCCTTGAGTTGCGAATTCAATTTGGTATCCTCGGGAAAGTATCCGGTCTATAATGGCGGTATGGAGGACGCCTCATCAAAGAAAGAGGAGCGAGCGTGTTCGAACTCCGACTCCTTGCGCGTCGGCGCCGGACGGAAATTCGCGACGTTTCGCGAGGCTGACGAGGAGGAAACGAGGCGGAACGTGATTCGATCGCCGGCCGAGAATATCGCTCTGGTTCTTTCAATGCAGGAACGTTCAGGAGTGAAACCAGTGTCTCTTCGCCAGGCCGCGCGAGACGGCACACTAAAGGTCGTAAAACAAAATTGGAACCGGAACTAAATCCGGATTATCGGGAACTCATTGAACTTCTCGATAAACACGGAGTCGAGTATTTGATTGTCGGAGGTTGGGCCGTCATCGGCTACGGTTATCCGCGGTTTACCGTCGATCTGGATGTCTTTATTAGAAGAGACAAGGAGAACGCGCAAAAGTTGTATGACGCTCTCAAAGAGTTCTTTTCCTGCGAACCGCCCGGGATAACCGGACCGAAAGATTTTCTTGAATCCGACGTGGTTCAATTTGGTACGCCGCCCAATCGCGTCGATTTTATCAGCCGCATTGACGGCCTCGATTTTGACTCGGCTTCTCAGGGAAGAAAACCGTTTCCTCACGTGCCGAACTGCTACTTCATCTCTCTTGACGGATTAATCCGTAATAAGCTTGCATCAGGGCGGGCCAAAGACCTGGCCGATGCGGAAGAGCTGATGAAAATTCGAGACGCAATGCGAAATCAGGCCGAGGATAGCTAGCCCAACTTTCTGACGGTAAATGGGGCGGGGGCGTCGCTTTCAAAATATCTGCTCGTCAAATCGAAGTGGATTTTGACGTCGAGTTGCGAAAGATGGGCCGAAGGAAGAGACACCAGAAACCCGTTTCCGCCGGCAGGATGCCTGCCTGCCTGCCTGC
>RFFU01000011.1 GCA_003697085.1 Candidatus Hydrogenedentota bacterium | reverse complement strand
CGGAAGGATTTCGAGTGCCGTTTCAGAGGTTGTTACGGCCGTGAAGACCGTCGGAAGGCGCGAGACTTACCTTCGAAGCGCGGGAGCCGGGGCCTTTGCGCCTGCGCTCCGTCGCGAAATCGAACGTTATCGCCGCCGCGTCGCCGCCCTTGAATCGTTCTATGCGCTCGAGTCGAAAACGCTTCCTCCAGGTTTTCCCGCACGTGTTCTGAGAACCTCGGCAAGAAACTTTCCCGCGGAATTTCTTGTGGAGATCGGTGAAGGAAACCGAACCGCTCCGGGCGACTTGGCGTTCGCCCTGACCGCGGATACGGTTCTTCTCCTCGGCACGGTCGAAGAAACCGCGGAGAACCTCGCGGTGATCCGTACTCAATGGAGCGAAAGGACGCGGTGGGCGGCGCGAGTGGAAGGAGGAGAAGAGGAGTACGTCTTTCGGGGAGGCTGGCCTTCTCCGGAACTCCTCTTCGTTCCGGCTCACCGTCTTCTTTCACGAGAGACAAAGGTCTTTACCTCCTCGGCCAGTGGTTTTGTTCCGGGAGGACTTTTTCTCGGTACGGTCAAGGAGATCGAAGCCGCGGGAATTTTCCAGAAGGTCCTTCTGGCCCCCCGGCTGTCCCCTCAAGTCCTCGAATATCTTTGGGTTTCCCGGCGATGATTCGCCGTATTCCCTCCGAAACGAGGACCGGGAAGGAGTGGAACAGGCTTCTTTTCGCCTGCATCGGCGGCGTGGTTCCCGCGATTGTCTTGGAACCGTTGTTCCCCTCACGCGGGCTCGAGGTCTTTTTTCCTTTCGTATCGCTCCTCGTCTTTTCCGCTTTTGCTCGTCCCGATAAATTGATTCCCGCAGGAATTCTCGTGGGATTGGTGGCGGATCTTCTGCTTTCGCGCCGAATGGGGATTTTGATGACAGGTTGTCTTGTCTGGAGCACGCTTCTGGCAACCATCGCGAACCGTTTCGAGACGGCATGGTATCCCTACAAAATCCTCTTTCGCCTTCCTGCGGCTGTCGTTTCCCTCCAATTCGTCTTTCTTTTCCAAGAAATGCTCGGGCGTGAGGGGAATAAATCCACCGCGATCTATATCCTTTTGCTTTTCTCCGTCGATCTCATTCTTTCGATTCGCGTTCGGCGGCGAAGAATACTGGACGTGTGATCGGGAATCGTGAGGCGGGCGCTTCCGAATACCGTGTCCGCTTGCTGTCCTTCGTAACAGCGCTTCTTTTCTTGGGACTCTTTTGCAGAGCATTTTCCCTGCAGGTTCTTGGAAGACGTTATTTTCGGCTTTTGGCGCAATCGAACGCGCGGAAGGAAGAGCGATTACCGTCGGTGCGGGGGGCGATTCTTGATCGGCGGGGCCGGCCGTTGGCCATCGACAATGCCGTCTTCGATCTCGTCTTTCTTCCCCGCCTCTGCCCCGTCGATTCCTTTCCGGTCATCGAACAACGGCTGGGAGAAATCCTCGGGCCCCTCGCCACGGCGGAACGGAACGCGTTATGGAATTCCCGCCGGAGACCGTTGAAACCCTTTTTGCTGCGCCGGAGCGTGGAACGCGTCATTGTGGCCCGCGTGAAGGAGCGCGAGGAGGACCTGCCGGGAGTTCGGATCGTTGTACGCGCGAGAAGAACGTATCCGCTCGGACCCGTCGCGGCCGCGGTGACGGGGTATCTTGGAGAAGTGACGCGGCGGGAGCTGGTCGCGGACCCGTGGTACGAACCGGGAGATAAGAAGGGGCGGGCCGGTGCGGAGGGGTTCCTCGAGAGAATCCTTCGGGGCGAGAAGGGATTGGCTCAGTGGGATTTGACGTCGAAGGGAGACAGGATCGAAAAAAGGGTTTTGAAGGAACCCCGTCCCGGCCGCAATGTTCGTTTGACGATCGATGCACAATTGCAGGAGATCGCCTATGAGGCGATGGGGGAAAGCGCGGGAGCCGTGGTGGCGATCGAACCTTCTTCGGGCGAAATTCTTTCCCTCGTCTCGACGCCTTCCTACGATCCGGAGGTGTTTGTCGACCCGCGCCGCTCCGACCAACGGCGCTCTCTTTTGTTGGATCCGCGGCGTCCGCTCTTCAACCGCGCTCTTCAGGCCACCTATCCCCCCGGTTCGACCTTCAAGATCGTGACGATGATCGCGGGACTCGCTTCCGGGCGGCTGACTCCCGGAACGACCTTTCGGTGTGCGGGTGAATACGAGGGGATGGGTTGCTGGAAAAAAGAGGGACATGGGACGTTGGCGCTCTCCTCGGCACTCGCCCAATCCTGCAACGTCTATTTTTACCAGGCGGGAGAGCGCGTGGGGACGGAAACTCTCGTCGGAACCGCTCGCACCTTCGGATTGGGTGAAAGGCTTCTGCCGGCCGGAACGTTTCGGGAAAATCCGGGAGTGCTTCCTTCGCCGGAATGGGAACGGCGGAACGTGCCCGGTCCCGACGGCGAACATTGGGGTTTGGGAGATCTGAGAAATATGGCGATCGGTCAGGGGTATCTCCAGACAACTCCTCTCCAAATGGCTGTTGTCGTGGCAACGGCTGTCGAGGGAGGCCTGCGAAGGAGACTGCGACTCTTTTCCGATGGTGTCCCCTCGGTGCAGATGTCACGTGGGGAAACCGAACCGCTCGCGCGAATCTCGTTGAATCCGAAAGAGGCGGAATTCGTCCGAACGGCGCTGAGCAATGTTGTTCGGTACGGAACGGCCCGGCGAGCGTGGAGCGCGAAGGTTGCGATTGGCGGAAAAACGGGTACGGCTCAAAGCGCTTACGGTCCGGATCACGCCTGGTTCATCGCGGCGGCACCCATCGAGGCCCCTCGCCTCGCGTTGGCGGTTCTTGTCGAATCGGCGGGGCATGGAGGGGGACGCGCGGCGGCTCCGCGAGCAAAGCGAATCTTTGAACGGTATTGGGAAGAAGGCGGGCTGGAATGAGCGCGAGTACTTCCGTGAAGGACGTCGTCCTCCGGCTTTCGCGAAAATGGGATCTTCAGATGATTCTTCCCGTCTTGTCCGTCTGGGGAATTTCCCTCGCGGCCATCTACACGATCGCGTATCACCCCATAGCCGTCGAGATTCGCCAGACGATGGGGCTGCGCGGTCCAACGGCGTTTACGAAACATCTCATGTGGGGGGGGATCGCCGTTGGAGCGTTTCTTCTTTTTGCGGGTTTTTCGCGGGAACAATATGAGCGGTTTTCCTTTCCCGCGTTTCTTATTTTCGTCGTGACGCTCGTACTGGTTTTGGCGGCCGGGATCAAGGTTCGGGGGATTCGGGCATGGCTTGGTATCTCCGCACTGCGTTTTCAACCGTCTGAATTGGGGAAGGCTGTCACCGTGTTGGCCCTGGCGCGCATCCTCGCTTCGGATCGAAACTCGAAGAATGTCGGCATTCGGCGGTTGTTCCTCGCCGTTTCCGCCGTCGTTCTGCCCGCACTTCTGATCATTCTCCAACCCGACACAGGAACCGCTTTGGTGTATCTGGCCCTTCTGGCCACCGTTCCCTTCGCCGCCGGCATTCCCGTGAGGTATCCGTTGGTTTTTGCTCTTTCCCTTCTTCTTGCCATGTGGCGGTTGTTGGCGGGGATCGGTTCGGGAATCACCGGTGTCGGACTTTGGGGGTGGCTGGGGCCGTCTTTCGTAACACCTCAGGGGGTTTTAGTGGGGTGGGGCTTGCTGGGAGGGCTCGGAATCGTGACGGCGCTCTTGATGCGGCGCTTTCACCTCCGTGGGGGAAGATTTCTGCTCTTCTGCACTCATCTTCCGTGGGCGGCTCTGGCGGCCTCCTTCTGGATCGAGCATCGACTCAAACCGTACCAACGCCTCCGCCTTCTCGCGTTTCTTTCTCCTCAAAGCGATCCGAAGGGTTCCGGCTACAACGTGCTCCAATCCCAGATCGCTTTCGGCTCGGGGGGATGGTTGGGGCGGGGAATGCGAGGGGCCACGCAATCCACGCTGGGATTCCTACCTGAGCGGCAGACGGATTTCATCTTCGGCGTGATCGGAGAGGTCTTCGGTTTTCTCGGAGCCGCGCTCGTTCTCTTCGCTTTGGGATGGCTCGTCCTGCGGATTCTTCAGAGGGGACGGTGGACGCAAGACAGGTTCGGCCGTCTCGTCGCCGTCGGCGCGGCGACGATTCTCACTGTTCACATCGCCGTCAATACCGGAATGGTGATGGGTGTCTTTCCGGTGATGGGGATTCCGTTGCCGTTCGCCTCTTATGGAGGAAGCGCTTTTTTGGGATTGGGGATTCTTCTAGGTATGGTCGAGGCTTGTACCGAGCGGGAGAAGGTTCGCGTTCAAGAAATCCGCGGTTTATGGAGTTGGAAGGGCCGAGGCTCGGTGCGGGGATAAGGGCGGAGGGGGTGGAAGTTGGAAGAGAGGACTTGCGAACAGTGTTCTTTGACGTTATTTGACGAGCCGAAGAATCTTTTTGAATTCCTCCGTGCCCGCGCGTTCCAGAAGTTCGAAGAGGACCGCCTCGACGGTCGACAGGACGATTCCGGAATGTTCGAGGCGGCGTAAGGCGGTTGTTCGATCGATCTTTCGGCGGGAAGAAACGGCGTCGCAACAGAGCGTAACCTGAAATCCCGCGGAGGAGAGATCGAGTGCCGTTTGAGCGACACAAACGTGAGCCTCGATTCCACAAAGAATGATCTGGCTTCGCTTCGATTCCTTGAGTCGTTCCATCAAATTCAGTGAGCCGATGGCCGAGAAGGAGGTCTTCTCGAAGATGCTGTCCGTTTCGCGGTCGATCCCGGTGCGCGGGTCGGTTCTTCCGAGACCTTTGGGATATTGTTCCGTCCAGAGGAGGGGGATTTCCAAGATACGCAGCGCTTCGACGAGAAGGCGGCACCGGGTGACAATCTCAAAACGCCGCTCCATTGTGGGAAGAAGTTTTTCCTGGAGATCAACGGCAAGAAAGACGGCGCTGTTTTTCTTCAGAATTGAAGGATGGCGTTTGGCAATGTCGATCTCCTCCCAGCGAACGGCTTGCTCCACCACCGGTGCCGACTCGGTCCTGTCCAACCGTCTCTTTTGATGGGAGGATTGAGTCATCGTTCGAGAAGCCGGCTTCCTTCATTGGAAGACGTTTCTCTTCCCGTAAGCCGCGGCGGGGGAAACCTTCTCATTCCATCTGCCTCTTGACAGTGCGACTGTATTCGATATCCGCATTCTTCATTCGAGAATCGAGCCAATTCCTGTAGATTTCGTTACCGAGCAGCTGGCGGTATTCGTTGGCGAGATCGGTCTTGAGTTCATCCCAGAGTTCGGGATCGGCCGGCTTTCGTTCCTCGATGCGAAGAATGTGGAAGCCATGAGCGGATCGAACGACCGGAGAAAGTGTTCCGATTGGAAGATCAAAGATCTGGCGGGTGATCTCCGGATCAACGATGATTTGGTTCCCTCTGGGAACGCCGATTTCGAGCGCGATCTTCTTCAGAACGGAAGAATCCGGATAAAGGATGTTTGTCATCTCACCGGGGGTGACGAACCCGAGGAGCCCGCCGTCCTCTGCGGATTCACCATCGGAATACTTTCGAGCGACTTCGGGAAAGGCATCCGGTCCTTTCTCTTCCAAAAGTCTATGGAGCCGCTCCGCCTGCCGTCGCGCTGATTCGATCTCGGAGTCGCCGGCCAACGCGGCGCGAATCTGGTCTTCGACTTCCTCAAAGGCTTTCCGGTGCGCCGGTTCTCTTGCATCGAAGAGAGCGACGTGGTATCCGAAGCGGGTACGAATGATTTCCGTCGGTTTTCCCACAGGCCAGTTGAAGGCGTACGTGTCGAAGGCGGGGACCATTCGGCCGCGTCCGAACCAACCGAGGTCCTCGGCGATCACGGTTCCCGAGGTATCGGCCTGGTATCGGCGAAAGAGACGGTCAAACGGGATTCCGGACTGAAGTTGGATCACCAAAGCCTCGGCACGTCCCCGGCTGACCCTTCGATCCTGCTCGGTCGGATTGGGCGGAAGAGGGAAGAGAATGTGGCGGCCGTGGACTCTTTCCCCCACGATGAAGGAATCCGGGTGACTTTCGTAGAAGATCCTGGCGGCGGTGCGTGGCACGTAGTGAGAGGGACGAATCAGAATATGCCGGAGTTTGGCTCGTTGGTATCGTACGTCGAAATAATTGCGAAGTGACGCCTCGGGAACGACGATCGCCGAGGTAAGACTTCGGACCATCTTCTCCATTTCCACGCGCCGTCGGACATCCCGTTCGATCGCAAGCCATTGGGAAGTGCCCGCTTGCCGGCGGGCGTTCTCGAATCGAGCGTAGTCGATGCGCCCGTCTCGCGTCGAAAAATAGTAGGTTTGAATCGCCCGGATCAATTCGTTCTTTGCCGGTGTATATCTTCGCTCTTCCGCTTCCTTTTGGGCCAGTACATCCCGGATCAAGTCCTTTACGGCCTCTCGATAGATGCGTCTTCTTCCCGTATCGTCGAGGTCTTCGTTTTGGGATTCGCGGGCCGTCGTGACGCGATCGAGCGCGTCGAAGGAGATCTTCTCGCCGTTGACCTTGACAGCGAACGGGGCCCGCGATTGAGTCGAAATCTGCGCGCCCCAACTGGCGAAGATCGTAACGACGAAGGCGATGACCACACCGATGATCACCCATTTCACGGTGCGAGCCCGCTTCCTTGTGAACCAGTTCAACATAGTTGACGGAGCCTAACAAGAAATGAACGGTGGTTCTACTTTTTTGTTGGCGCGGAGAAAACGGTGGGACTCGCGAAGGGCGATCGAGCGTCCGCCCACTCCTGTCCGGGAGGGAACGCCGGAAACTCCACGATCCGAATTGTAATGGGGAGACGGGATCTACGGGGGCCTTTCTATCTTATTCCGTGTGTTCGGTGTATTCCGTGGTTTTTCCGGCGACGGCGCACCGGGTTCCTTCCTCTTTTACTCCTTTCCTTCCTTTTTCCCTTTGCCTTTTGCCTTTCTTTTTTTCGTTTCTTCCGTGGTTTTTCGTGGAAAACACTTTTCCCGGAAATGGCGTTGTGGTAAGGAATGACGAAAGGATGAGCGGGATATTTCGGAAACGGGAAGAAGATCGGGAGGACGGTTTTTCGACGCGCGGCCTGTTGGTGGGAGGGATAGCGGCGGGTCTTATGATTGCCGTGGCGTTCTTTCTTTATTGGCACGGTGTTTCGGAGAAAACGGACAAGAGCGTCAAACTCGATCTTCAACGTATTTCGTCAGCGCTTTCCGAAGAGCCGTTGGCTCATGAGAAACGGATCGAACTGGCGCGGTACTATCTCCAGTGGGGGCTTTCCCTAACGCGAAATGATCTTCCTGAAGGCGATTTCACGACTGACTCACAACTCGTGCGTTTCTTCGAGAATCGATTGAGGGAATGGGAGCGGATGGGAGAGGATGTGACGGAATTGCGCCGAATGTTACGGCGGCGGTTTCGTGATTTTCGGCGGCGGTACGTGGCGCGGGAACGAGAGTTGTCACGGAACCTCTTCGAGAAGGCCGTTGTTCTCTACCGCCAGGTCATCGCTCTGGGGGGAACCTTGGACGGCCGGGACTGGTATGACGCCGGAACCGCGTATTATCAAATGGGACCGGAAGGGTATCCGTTTGCGGCTCGTTTCCTGGCGCGCGCGGCCGCCGAGGGAGTGACATCGGCGCGGGCTCTGACGTTTCTTGGGAACGAGGCGGTGGCGAGGAACCAAATCGATACCGCGATCCGCTACTATTTTCGCGCTGCTCGCTTGGCTCCCTCGGATCCCGTTCTCGCCTATAACTTGGGGCTTTGCTACAAACAGAAGGGGGAAACCGAGAGATCCATTAGTTATTTTCGCAGGGTCCAAGAACTCTATTCTTCCCGCCAGGACCTTTCAGAAGAAGAACTTTCGATTCGGCTTCAAAGTGCGCTTGCTTTGGGGTGGAGCCTTTTGAAACTGGGGCGGCTCGAGGAGGCCGAGGAAGAACTTAACGACGTCCTTCAATTACAACCTGATTCGATTGAGGGGCATTACTGGATGGGCGTCGTTTACGAAGCGCAAGGGCGGCGGGAAGCGGCGCGAGTCCACTTCCGGAGGGTTGCCGAGGAGCAACCGGATTTCCGCGATGTGAAGGTTCATCTACGGCGCCTCGGAGGTCGAGGAGAATCTCTCTAAAGGCAAAAGGCAAAAGGAAAAAGGAAGAAGGCAAAAGGGAGAAGGGAAGAGGGAATCGGAGCGCGGGTTGTTCAGCGTGCAGGCCGCCGTAATGGAACGCGGACACTCTTGTCCGCGAAGGAATGGAGCGGACGCTTTATCCCGGCCCGGGATCCATCTCTACTCCTCCAACACCACGCGGTCCGCGGGCCATTCCCTGTGCGAGACTCCGAACCGCGTCTCGATCATCTCCCCCCGCTCGATCGCCAATCGCCGGCGCTGGATCCGCTCGGCCCGCGCCGCCGCCTTCTCCGCAAGTCTCACGAAATACTGGTGGAGATACAACTCCGGCTCCGCTTCCATCTCGATAATTTCTCTCGGCCCTTTTTTTCCCTCCGCCGTTTTCTCCTCCTCGCTCCGCACGGTTGCCGTGTCGGAGGCCGGCTCTACTTGCGCGCCTGACTTCTCCTTCAACCCCGACGTCCGTTGCGAATCCGACTCCTCCTTCGCGTCCGGCTCCTTCCCCTCCGGCTCCTTTCCCGTCTTCTTTATGCCCCGCGTGTACACCAACCCCACGATCCGGCTCGCTCCGTCGCCGGCCGGAATCACCTGCATTCGCGCTTTTGCGGGGGAGGGAAGAAAGCCACCGATAAAAAACATAACGGCCATCACCAGCCATTCGGAGAGATCCATCGGTCCTTTCGGTATCGGTTGTGCGATCCCTTTCCACGACGTCTCGATCTGCCGTTCGCGATTCCGCGTGACTTCGAGTGCGATCTCCTCCTCCTCCAGCGCCTTCTTCAACTCCTCGTAGGTCAAGTCCGGCGGCGCCGCGACGTCGACTTGGAGCAGGTTCGGGCTCTCCGTTCGGATGAACGGCATTCCGGAAGGGAGGCACGACGTCAAGGAGACCGCCAGAAGCAACGGGACGGCCACGATGCGGAAGTGCCTGGGATGCCTCATCGCCTCTTTCCCGAACGAAGCCGCTTCCGGAATTTCGCGTACCAGCGGCGCAGGTCCTTCCGCTCGCCCAGCAGATACCGGCCGTAGGCGGCGAAGAACTCCGGCGAGACCGTCCCCAGTTGCCCCACGATGCTCTTCCCGCGCTCGATCTTCCATTGCTTGAATCGTTTTTCGTTTTTCCGCACGAAGGTGTCCAGTTCCGCGATCAACTCTTTTCGCAAATCATTTCTCTTCCGCCATTGGATCGCGTGCCGCTCGGGCGCCGTCACCGCCCACAAGAACTCCAGCCTCGGGTTCTCCGCAAAGGCCATATCCGCAAGAACCGCGGTTCGTTCATCCGCGTCGAAATTGCGGTGGGCCACTTCGTGGGCGCCGCCGAAGGCGACGAGGTCGGAGAGGTCGTAGTCTTCGAGTGCGCGCAATCGCCGAACTCCGCTACTGTTTTGCGCTCCTGTCTTCGCCGTCCGCGCCAATGGCCGGGATGGCGGTCTCGATTCCCCAGGCCTGAAACGTGAGAGCGTTGGCCAGGATACTCCATCCGTATTCGGAAACGTCACCAACCGCCATCTTCTCGAAGTGCGGGATTCCCGTTTCATACTCTTTCCAGATCGTGGGCGCGGCGGCTTGCAACAACCGGCGATACACCAGCATCGCATCCGGCACCGCGAAGATCCGTCCATTGATCGTTACCATCGGCGGCAGATCGTCCAGATCGATCCGCGGGTTGGCGTTCTTCGTGACGACCCAGAGGTCGATTCCATAAAGGGGCGCGAACCGGGCGCGCAGCAGGTCCACCTGCCAGAGGCCTTTTTTATCCGGAAAGAGCGCCACGAAGAGGTCGTGTTCGAGCAATTTCCGGTTGATTGCTTCGAGCCGGCTTCCGAGGTTTCGCGATGCGTTACCGAATGATATTTCTTCCGGCCCGAACGAGATTTGGACAAGGGTCTTCTCCGTGTCCGGCGATTCCGGGAGCCTCGTTAACCCGGCAAGAAGATCTGCTTTTGCTATTTTCTCGAGTGCCGCTGCGGGCGTCGACGAACCCGAGAGTTCGAGCCGATCCAGAAACGCTTGAAGGCGACGTTCTTCCTCCGGGAAGGGATATTCCAGCACGCGGGCTCCGGCGGGGAGACGCCCCGTCACTTCTTCCCGTGCGGCGCGCCGCGCGGGGCCCGGGGAGAAGAAAGAAGAACCCGGCGGGCGGCCGATGCGTTCGGAATGGTTTTCGGTTTCCTTTCGTTTCGAGCGGTGTGCCGCTTTCTCGGCGCCGATGGTCGGCTCGACCGGAGCCGTCTCTTTGCCGAAGGCCGCCGTTCGAAAGAAGAGGTCGAGGCTACGGGCCTGGCTGGGTGGTGCGCCGCCTTCCAGCAACTCATCGAACTTCGGCGAAGGTGTGAACCCCTTCTCGATCCTTTCCAGAAGAAAAGCACGGATCCGCTCACGCGTCGGAGTATCGCATTTGCGGTGAAGAAGGGTTATGCGCGAGCCGGGAAGAAGCGTCCGCGCGAAGCGGTCGATGTCGAGCGCGATCACGGGGGGCGACCGGAGATAATCGGCGAAGCGGCCTGGATCGAGCACGGTTCGGGTATCCAGCGCGGTGTAGATTATGTTCCCACCGCCGTCGGGTTTCCTGACGAGCAGGAAGTCACCGGGTGCGATTTCGGCCTCTCGCCAGGCCCGCGCTCGGATTCGCCGACTGACCGTGCCGGAGATCCAGAACGTCCGGCCCGAGAAGGACTGGACGAAGTACCAGCCTCTCTTCGCGTCGAGGAGGGTAAAGCGTGAGCCGGAATCGATGCGATCGACGACGCGGGCGCGCAGCGATCCTCCCGCCCGCACATTCGCCCGCCGCACCGTCACGACCACCTCGTCCGCGCGAACCGAATCCGGGAGATTTAGGAGGATGACCGTTGCGAGGAAGAACGTCCCGAGCGGGAAAAGCCGGGGGAAGAATGCGTGGGCCGCTCGAGGCACGACGGGTCGCCGGCGTTCCTTGGGGAATTCCGGTCGTCCAAGGGACGTCATTTTTCCGCTGGCCCCAGAAGAATCTCGGCCGGTATCTGCCAGAGCTTTTTTGCCGGAGCGATCCGCCCCGGGTCGCGACGGCGGCCAGCGCCACACGACGCGGTCCAAAATCGCTTACAACGGTACGCAGGGTTCGAATGTCGCCGCGCTCAACGTGATCCCTCTGTTTTACTTCGAACACGAAGATTTGGTCACCGCGAGGAATCACCAGATCGGCCTCGAGTCCGGCGTGGGAGCGATAGAAAAAGAGTTCTCGAGCGAGGCGAAGTGTCTTGACGATCTTGTAAACCTCCGCGATCACCCAGTTTTCGTACTCGTGGCCGTTCAGCAGTCCCCAATGTCCCGATAGGCTCCGCAGGATCCCGATGTCGGTGGGGCGATTTGACGACTCGTTTTCGGACATTGGAAAGCCACGGTCGAAGGAGGAAGGCCTGGTAGGAAAGAGAGAGATAACCGATGTAGCGTTTCACCGTGGGCGGTCTGGTTCCGCAATCACGGGCCAGCCTGCTGAAAGAAAGGACCTGTGCGGGTCCGGCGGCCAGCAGCCGCTGGAGGTTGGAGAATGTCGTGATGTCCTCCAGGCGGGCGAGGTCGGCAAGATCGCGCTCCAAGTAGGTCTTCACGTAATCTTCGAGCCACAATCTCTTCTGCATTTTCGGCAGAAGGAGAGCCTCGGGCATACCGCCCCAGGCCTCCATCTCATCCCGGCCTGAAACCGTCTTCGGCAAGGGGCGGCTTCCGAGGAGTGGTTTGAGTAAGCGCGCGGGACGGGCCCGGCCCGCCAGGAGCCGCGTCAGCAGAGGCTTGTCAGCGAAACCACTCCGCTCCGCCAGGCCGAGCGGGAAGAGTTCGAGCAGGCGGACGCGTCCCGCCAGACTCTCGCGAATCCGCCTCATCAAGAGGATCTGCGCCGAACCCGTTATCAGGAACCGCGTCTTCTTCGCCTCATCGACCGCGAACTTCACCTTGTCGAGCAGGCGGGGGGCCTTCTGGATCTCGTCGAGGATGGCCGGGCAGAGTTCGGAACGGAAGCGTTCCGTTTCGAGGCGGCCGAGCGCGAGGCGCTCCGTGACGCTGTCCAGATTCCGATAGGACCAGCGCGGAAAAGAGCGGCGGACGAGCGATGTCTTTCCGGTGCGACGGGCCCCGGTCACGACCACCACCGGAGCGTATCGAACCGAACGCATCAGCGTCGGCTCGAGTCACCGTTGATGCCAGGTGTCCCTCATACGTCTATTTTTCAAGGAATTTTAAACGCGGTCAATAAGATTAGTCGAGGAACGGAGGTTCACTAATTCACTTTTTGCGTCGCGGATTGCGGGGTTCGTGCTTCGTTACCATTTCATTGTGGAGCGCGGACACTTGCTGTCTGCGAACAGTTCGATCGCCCCGCCGCAGGTTGGAGAACCTGCACTCCATACCTCCATTATAATGCGGCGCAGACTCTCCAGTCTGCGACGTCCCGATCGCCGCTTGGTGTCATTCCGAGGAGGGCCTGCCTGCCGGCAGGCAGGAGCAGCCCGGCGAGGAATCCCCCATGGCCGCCCGGTCCACCGCATGTTGGAAAACCAGTCCTCCCTTTCTGCAGGCAAGACGCCTGCGTTCCCAGAAGGGAGAACCTGCGCGACATTTTCCGTGGTTTCGTTCTCATCCGTGTTGTTCCGAGTAGTCGGTGGTTACGTTCCCTTCCGTGTTGTTCGGAGTGGTCCGCGGCTCCCTTCTCTTTCGTGGTCAGAAAAGGATCCCCGCGTAACCGACGAAATCGTTCGTTCTTCCCTCTTTTCTCCAAAGACTCGTTCGATAATCGATAATTCGTCCTTCAGGTTTCGAGGAATCAGAATCTTGTTTCCTGTTTTTTTGGTGCGAAGGTTCCGGGTTTTCTTCGACGGCGCGCGCGGCTTCCAGTGCCGCCACGGCTGCGCCCGGACAGCAAGCCGCGCCGCGTTGAACCGCCGCATCGAGCGCTTTCAGAAGTTGACCGGAGAGAAGCGGTTGAAGGAAGGAAGGATCATTTTCAGTTTTGACCCACTCCTCCGCTTGGGCCCCGATGCCTTTTGGGGCGAAACCATAGGAGGGGCCGTAATGCGTGAGGTCCGTTGAACCGGCGGTGAGAATTTCAGCGGAAGGATGGAGGGTTCGGGCAAGCGTTCCGATTTTTTTCCCCAAAGAGAGAGCGTCGCGGGAAGGCGGTATTCCGATGCAGACATAACGCGCGTTCGGGAAGCGCTGTCCCAGAACGCTCAAGGCCAATTCGATTCCATTGTCCGGGCGGAAGCGGGAGTCCGAATCGGTGTTGAGTTCCGAAGAATCGCTCAAAGATTCGATCAATTCTCTGTCCGATTCGAGTTTGAGCGAGCCGAGTATCCATCCGTCGGTTTTGGCCACCGTCGGCTGGCTTGCCGGTCCGAGATGACCTCCGAAGAGAAGAACGATTTCGGGGGACCAGGCATCGGAGATGGAACGAAGCGTCGCCCAAGCCGTCGGTCCGGAAAAAAACCAACCGGCATGAGGAAGGATGACTGTCGAGGCTTCGGAAGCTTGACGGGTTGGAGGAACGAGCGTTTCGAATTCGCGAAGAGTTCTTTTCGTCGTCGAGGAATCATCAGGATACCACGTTCCCGCGAAAACCCCGTGTCTCATCGTTTTTCTCCTCCGGAAATAAAAAATTGAGTCAAAGAAGGGCCTTGCGGCCTCCGCGACTGAATTTCCGAGTACAATCCACCATAAAAATTTTATACAAAAAGGGACAAAACTGAAAGAGGGGAAGAAAGGGGCTTGATTTTTCCACAACTTTTCCACTAGAGTATGAGGAAATAGACCGATAAATATTTTGATGACGAGGCAAGGGATTGCAAATAAAAAGGTTACTCAAGGAAGTGCGGCTCTCCTGGTTGATCACGGGAGTTGTGGTTCTCGTGATTTTGCTGGGACTCTTTTTCGACATCTGGCGGACGTACGCTGTCCGAAAGAGTTTAGAGCACGATGTCGTTGCGGCCGCGAAGGAGGCGGGGGCTTTCCTTCCGTTTCGTCCGCGGCAAGCCGTGGAAGCCGGGCTGGATGCCTTGCGGAAGCGCGGATTGAAGCCGGGGCCGACGAGTGTGGTGGTGGGGAAGGATGGCAAAACGATCGACGTATCGATTCGTTCCGAGGTGCGCGCCTATTTCGCCTGGCTCGTCGGGGCTCCAAAATTGAAGTTCACGGCGTTGGCTCGTGGCGAGGTGGTGGTGGAGGGAGGCGGGCCGGTATCGGAGTTGGAAAGAAGCGATATTGCATTTGCGTTGAGGAGATACGATTCCTTTCGCGTGGGGCAGGAGATCGTTGTATGGCCTTCAGCGAGCGGGGATGTTCCGGGATATGCAGTGAAGGCGTTTCGGGTCTCGGGCCCGCGATTTTTGCGGGTCGGCGAGGAGGTGGAATTGGCACTGGAGGAGAATCTGGCAAAATTTTCTTCAAAGTCGGGGCAAATCGTGGTTATATTTGAACCAGAATCCGACGGGGAGGAAATGGTCGGAACCGTGGTGGGGTTTGCGGCAATTGACGCCTCGATTGTGGATGAAAAGGGACGACTGGTCTGCCGGACGGTGAAGAAGCGTCTGGAGGGGGAGGAAGAGAATAGGCTGGGGGCGGCTCATGATTTCGGCGTCTGGCGTGGCGGGGTTTCCCGTATGAAGGTCAAGGTGGTGCGCTAGTAGAGATGGGGATAATGATGCGAAGGAAGTTCGTCGGCCGGGGAGGACGAGAGGAAAACCGGACGGCCGGCCAAGTGGATCCACGAATTTTAATCATAGCCGCCGTTGTGATTGTTGTTTTGGTCATCGGTTCGGTAGCGGCTTATTTCTTCCTTTTTCGAAAGACGGGGCCGTCGGAGGAGGAGTTGGCGCGGCAGGCGGCGCAAGTGGATTCCGACAACGACGGCTATCCGGATTTGGATGAGCAGGCCGCGGGAACCGATCCGAACGACCCGACGCGGTATCCCGGTTCACACAAGAAGGTCTTGGTTGCACGGACGGACATTCCGGCGAACACGCTTCTGAAGGACGATCTGATTCTGATTAAGGAGGTGCCTGCGGTCGGAGCGGCGCCGGAAGCCGCCATCCTCGAGTCCGAAAAGGACCGCGTCCTCGGTCATATCAGCGCGGTGGATATCAAACAGAACGATTTTATTTTGGACGCGATGATTTACACGGGGCGGCCGCAGTTGTCCTATCTTGTTCCGAAATATAAGCGGGCGGTCTCGATCCGTTATGACGAGTTATCGGCGGTAACCGGGCTCATCGAACTGGGAGATTTGGTTGATATCATCGGAAGATTCAGCATCAATCGTCGCGAAGGCGGGACGATGGATTATGCCAAGACGATTATTCAGAACGCGCGCGTGGTAGCGATTGGTCAGATGTTTATGCCTCCGGAGCCGAATGATACCACGGCAGCGGAACTTCCTCCCCCCTCGGGAGTCACACTGGCGGTCTATCCTCATGAGGCGGAACGGCTCGTCTGGGCGGAGAATTACGGCGGCGCGACCCTCCATATGGCCTTGCGTGCGCCGGTGAACGATGTCTTGGCCCGCACGCCCGGCACGACGGAAGAGAGTGTTTTCAACAGGACATTATTGAATGAAGCGCGGACGGTCGAGGTATACGTGGGAGGCGTGCACAGTGCGGTTGTGAGGTTCGAGCCGGACGGGGCGCAACGGCGCGGGTTGCCGAGGATCGACGGTGTCGTTCCGAGTTATGAAAATCAAACGACTCTGGACGACGAGGACAAGGGATGGGCGGCCGGCGCCGAGATTCCCAGGCCTTCTTACGACACGACGCTCCGGGTCACTTCTTCCCCGGAGCCGAAAAAACGGACTCCGGGCCTCTTCGATCTCTTCTTTGGAGGCAACCGTTGATGCGACGAACGCTCTTTGAAAACCGCTCATTATTCCGGTTCGCCCTGTCGGGCCTTCTGCTTCTTATGACATTGATCGCCGGAGAAGCGGCGGATACCGTACCGACGAAAGCGTCGGATGCAACCGCGTCCGCGAGGGCTACCGCTTCCGCGGAAAAGTCGCCTTCGAAGGAAGCGCAGACTTCCGAGAAGGAAAAATCGCCCGGAATCCCGGACGTTTATGTCGCGACGAACAATTCCTTCGTCGTATCGGTGCCGAACCTTACGCGTGTCGCCGTGGGAAATCCGCGAGCCATCATCGCCAACGTCGTTTCCCCCACCGAGGTTCTCGTTCAGGGCCGCCCGGAAGTGGCTCGCGAGGGCGACGGAATTATCAATATCGGCCAATCTCATCTTTACGTTTGGTCTGGGAAGAAACGCTATGTCTATCGCGTGGTGGTGATCGAGAACAACGACGAAAAGGCCTTTCCGGACGGTGTCACGCGGATGGACGTGGAGCCGGACAAGGTGGTTCTGTACGGGGTGATGAAGAACGCCCAATATGTTGAACTTCAACTCGAGACTCTGCGCGCCGCTGGAATCAAGATCGAGAATCGAATGGAACTCATCGATGTCGCGAAACAGTTGAACCGTCTCGATCGCGCCACGGCCCAAGAGGCGATATCGCGCCATATCGTTCTCCGCGGCATGACGCGGGAGGATGTCATCGCGGCGTTGGGTGAGCCTTTGGAAGAACCGATCCTGGATATGATGGAGCAGAAGAACGGCCGGATGGCCAAGGTCGAACGGCTCTTTTACCGCGATCTTTCCGTGACACTCGTCGATGACATCGTGGCGGAGATTAATCAGAGATCGATCGATGCCGAGACGATCGAAGATGCGATCAAGAAGGGACAGGTTCTTCGTGAAATGACCCGGGACGAGATGATTCAGGCCAAGGGGGAACCGGCGGTACCTCCGGAGGTTCGGATCGAGAAGGACGAAAGCGGCCAGACACACAAGATCGAGGAGTACCATTACCGTGACGGAGTCATTACGCTGACCAACGGGCGCGTCACGGATATCTCGACTTATGTTTCTCCAAAAACGAATCGTGAGATCGAAAACGTCACGCTGGAAGGGACCTCATCGAGCGGGGACACGATACAGACGAAGGTGTATCGTTTGCGGTACGCGGAGGCGCAGGAGGTCATTCCACTCGTGCGCCATTTCCTTACGGAGCAGGGCACGATTGTCACTCAGGAGTATCTTCGCCTTGTTGTCGTCAAGGATATTCCCTCGGCCGTCGCCACGATCGACCAGTTGATGCGTTTGATCGATGCTCCTCGTTACGACAACGGGATATCGATTATGCGTACGAAATACATTGACGGCACGGGCAAGGACAGGACGTCCGGCGATGTTGTGATGTCGAAGGAGATTGTTCTGGTCCATTTGGGAACGTTTGTGGATGACCAGACGCGCAAAAAGATCGTGGATGGCTTGCAGACGTTGGCGGATCGGCTTCTTGTCAAGTATGTCTGGCCCTGGTCTCCTCCGGATCGTCCGCCCTGGTTCTTTGTCGTGGACAACGTGAACGCGAACACGGTCGTGATGATCGGCCCGCCGGGGATACTCGATGTTCTCACCAGTTATCTCTCGCAGAACTTCGTCGGTCTTTCCAACGACGATATAGAACGCACGATCCAGAACGGCGGTTTGGTGACGGGAATGACTCTCGCACAAGTCGAGGCGGCGTTGGGAACCAAGGCGCTCAGACCGCCTCGTTCCATCAACTCATCTTCGGGACTCCTCTGGGAATATGAATACCCCAATGTTCTCCTGCGTTTCCGTAACGATCAGCTCTATCAGATCCTCACATTGCCGAAGGAGAAAGATCTCGAGGCGGCGAAGAGGAACAGGATGGTGATTTGGGGGCTGACATTGAAACAACTCGAGGATGTTTTGGGGGAAAAGGGAGAACTCATACCCGTTCCGGAGGCGGGGCGGGAGTACGAGGAAAAGGAGGCGCGGTACAAGTTTCCTTCCGGCGAGGCGTATTTCATCCGGGATCGTCTCGAGGGGTTTGTTCCCTCCGCCGAGGCTTCGGTGATTGTCTCCGGGGACGTAATGCCCAGCGCCTTGGGGAATATGTATGTGCGTCTTCCTCGAGAGGAGCAACAACGCTTACTGAAAGAGGGAATCGTGGTTCCGGGAATGACGATGTCGGATGTGACCCGAATCTACAAAGGGACCCCGCCGAGTTTTACGACGGTGGAGTTCAACAAGGCCGGAACGGCGATCTGGACCTACCGGTATCCGGGACAGACGATCAAGATGATCCGCGGAGTCGTTGTTGAAGTCAACGATGAAGGGCAGGACGAACTCGTGACGAAGATCGTCAAGGTTGTTTCGCGAAACGTTTCCGAGATTCTTCCGTTGGTCCAGCAGGTCTTCTATTCCTCTTTGGGAGCGGATATATCCTTCACCACCGAGGAGTCAACGGATACGACCTCGGCCAATCTCAGCCTGGACGCCGCCAGCAACAGTCTGATTGTGCGCGACCGGTTGAAGAAGATCACCGAGATCATCAAGTTTGTGCACGATTTGGACCGCGAGACGACGAAACAGGTTTTGATCGAAGCGAAATTCGTGGAGATTGACAGGAGTCTCTTGAATCAACTCGGCGTCCAGTGGGCTTTTTCATCTCAGTCGAATGCCGGAAACAAGCCGTTTGCGGGTTTTGGGACGACGAATTCCCGAACGGTTTCCGGGCAACCCGAGCCGGAGATTCAGACGGGGCGGAACCAGACATTCAACGTCAGCGGAAACGCCGGTTTGCTTCTGGGGATGTTGGGCGGCAGTGGCTTTAGTTTCGGAGGGCTTCGTTACACGAACGTGGACATGCTGATTTCGGCCCTGGAATCCAACGGCGATGTGACCGTCCTTTCTTCTCCGCGGGTGATGACTTTGAACAACAAATCGGCACGGCTTCAGAATATCAAGCGTGTCTATGATGTTTACACGAACCGCTTTGTGGATTCGTTGGGTCAGGTTACCTTTTCGACGGAAACGACGGAAAAGGAGGTCGGGATCACGCTGGACGTCACCCCCACGATCGGCGAGGACGGCATGATCACGCTGGACCTCGAGGCGGTCGTCTCGAAGGTGCTGGAGACCTTGACCTTTGGTTCGGCCGCGGCGGGAAACGAAGCGATCATCAACGTGATCGGCGAGCAGAATTCCCAGACGCGGGTTATGGTCCGTTCAGGCCTTCCGTTGGTGATCGGTGGTCTTCAGACGAAGGAGAAGCACGTGAACGAGGACAAAATACCGATTCTGGGTTCGTTGCCGATCATCGGCCATCTCTTTCGCTCGAAGAAGGAGACGGACGAAACGGTTGAACTGTTGATCTTTCTGACGGCGCGTGTCGTGCCGGCGGACGGGACCTTGAGCGCGATGGAGACGGAGGTCGCGCCGCCGCGGCGGTCCATTCCGAATCCCTCCCCCTATACGAAGCCGCTCACGCCGTCCGGATCCTCCAACGCAGACGCCTCCTGAATCATGGCGGCCGCGATCACCATTCTCCTTGTTTCAGGTGAAGTCGAAGAGCGCGTCAATCTGAAGAAAGCCTTTCTTGTTGAACAGGATCTCGAAGTCGTCGGGGAAACGGACAACGCCGAGGAAGCCTTGAAGATGGCCAAGGAGAAGGCTCCCACGGTCATCGTGATGGACGCAAAGCTGGGCGGGGATCAGCCGGACGGTTTGCTGGCCGCGGAGCAGATATCGGTGCAGGCGCCCAAGAGCGATATCGTGATGGTGGCCGAGGAAGGTGCGGACAACCTCTTTATGCGAAAGGCGATGCTCAGCGGGGTCCGCCAGGTGCTTCCGAAACCCTACGATGCTTCCGATCTTGTGGCGGTGGTTCGTTTGGTCGCCGAGATTGCGGAAAAGAAGCGCGAGGCGATGGCGGCGATCATCGGAACAAAGGAAGAAGAAGTCGTCGAATCGAAGATGATCACGATCTTCTCGACGAAGGGGGGAGTCGGACGGACACTTCTGGCCATCAATCTGGCCGTGGCTTTGAAGAAGATGACCGGCAAGAAGGTCTGTTTGGTCGATCTCGACCTCCAATTCGGCGATATCGCCATTATGATGCATTTGCCGACGAAGGTGACGATCTCTGCCTTGGCCCGCGAGATCGCCGACGCGGGTGAATTGGACCCGGAAATCTTGATGGGGCATCTTGTGACGCACGAAGAAAGCGGGGTTTCCGTGCTTTGTGCGCCGATTCGTCCCGACGAGGCGGATTTGGTGAAGGGAAATCACGTGGATCAAATTCTACGTCAGCTGAAAGAAAAATTTCATTACATCGTCATTGACACGCCTTCCTATCTTTCGGACACCGTCCTCACCGCACTGGAGTTGGCCGACCAGATCCTTCTTCTCTTGACGATGGAGTTGCCGACGATCAAGGATGGGAAGTTGATGATGGAGATTATGCAAACCTTCGGATACACGGAGGAGAAGGTGAAGGTTATTATGAACCGTGAGGCGACCACGGGAGCCTTTAAGAAGAAGGAGATCGAGGAGACGCTGGAGGCCGAGGTGATCGCGACGATTCCTTCGGAAGGAGCCGTGGTGATGCCTTCGGTGAACGAGTGTGAGCCCTTCTATTTGCGGAGTCCCGACTCGAAGATCGCGGAATCGATCCGCGAGATCGTCAAGATCGTTGCGGGCGAGGAGGCGGAGATGATCGAAGAGGCGGCCGGTGAGGGGGAAGCACCGAAGAAGAAGGGCGGCTTGATGGGCCTTTTTGGAAAGAAGAAATAGGGGGTAATCCGGCACCGGGGGAGATTGAGCCCGTCCGCGCTGTCGCGGGAAAGGGTGGGTCCGGTGATTTGCTTGTTTTGGGGATAAGAAGGGATCGCCTCTCTTTTTTTCTGGAAATGAGAAGAAACTCTCCTAAAATACTGCTATGTCGCTGTTAGAACGCTTGGAATCGATGAAGAAGAAGTCGGCCAAGCCGGGAGCCGCCGGTGCGGCCGCAAAGGTCGAGATCACTCCGCGCGACCAGTTGAAGAAGCGTGTCCAGAACAAACTCATCAACGAGTTGGATGCTTCGATCCTGGCGCAACCGGATCCGGAAATCAAGCGAAGTCTGTTACGGGCGCGCATCGAGGAGAACATCGCTATTGTCGGTGGTGAGGCCGGAATCACTCTGACGAAACGGGAACACGAAGAGGTCATCAAGGAACTCCTCGATGACATCCTCGGCTTGGGCCCCATCCAGCCGTTGGTCGACGATGAGGAAATCTCGGAAATTATGGTAAACGGTCCGAATCAGGTGTACGTGGAACGCGGGGGGAAGCTGGTTTTGACGGACGTGAAATTCAAGGATGACGAGGCCGTCCGGGCGGTTATCAACAAGATTATTTCGCCGCTGGGGCGCCGGTGTGATGAATCGATGCCTTATGTGGACGCTCGTCTCAAGGACGGTTCCCGTGTCAACGCCGTGATCCCGCCGCTGGCGCTGAATGGTTCGACGATCACGATCCGGAAATTCAAGAAAAATCCGTTGCGCGTGCCGGATTTGATCCGGTTTGGAGCACTGACGCAGACGATCGCGGATTTCCTCCGAGCCAGCGTGATGATCGCGAAGAACATCGTCGTCTCCGGAGGAACCGGTTCGGGAAAGACGACTCTCTTGAACGCCCTCTCCTCATTTATCGATCCGGGGGAGCGGATTTGTACCGTCGAGGATGCGGCGGAGATTCAGATTCTTCAGCCACACTGGGTGCGTCTGGAGACGAAGGCGGCCAATGTCGAGGGGAAAGGCGCCGTCACGATGAGGGATCTCATCCGAAACACGTTGCGTATGCGTCCCGATCGTGTCATCGTCGGGGAGTGTCGTGGCGGAGAGACGCTGGACATGCTTCAGGCGATGAACACGGGACATGACGGCTCTCTCACAACGCTCCATGCTAATACACCGTCGGACGCGATGCGGCGTATCGAGACGATGGTCTTGATGTCCGGGGTCGATCTTCCATCCCGGGCGATTCGAGAGCAGATGGGGTCCGCGATTCACCTGATCGTTCAGCAGACACGGCTTCCCGATGGTTCGAGGAAGATAACCTACGTAACGCAGAGTCTTGGATTCGATGGAAACGAGGTCCAGATGGCCGATATCTTCCGATTTGTTCAAACGGGCGTCGATGATGACGGGAAGATCATCGGTTCTCATCAACCGTGCCATCATATCCCGACCTTTTACAAGCAGTATCTCCGAAACGGTATCATTATTCCTCTGACGATTTTCGGATATACCCCGGAAGAAGCGAAGGAATGGGTCGAGGAGAACTTGAAGGAGGAAATCCGGCGCAAGCCGGACCTTGTGGAGCGCCTGACGGCGCCGGATGCTCCGATCGACTTCTCGGAGGCGAAAGCGGGGCACTGATGGGCGAGGGACGGGGGGCCGAAGGGACCGGGACTCTTTACCACGACGACGATTTTTCAGTACGGGTGGAGGCACGGGAAGCCGAAAAGTATGATAAAATGGTGAAAGAAGGGGAGATGAATTTCTTGGTGAGAAGTCAGGAGTCCAGATCCGTTCCCGACAAAGAGGGACGTTCAACCTGTCCGGAAGGAAGTGCGGGAGGAGAGGAGGAAAGAGAGTGAAGATCCTGATCGCCGTGCTCTTTCTCCTGGTTTGTGTCATTGTTATGCTACTTCTGGTAAGGAAGATTCGGCGGGGGGAGGAAGAAAACCGGCTGACGAGCACGTTGGCTCCCTATATTGATCGGGAGTACTTTCAGAAGTTGGAAGAGTTGGAAGCTCAGCAAGAGGCGATGGGGCTCCAAAAAGAGAAGGAACCCACTCTGCTTTCGAAAGTCGGAAGCATCTTGGAGCGGGTTGTTCTTTTCGAAGGATATCGCCAATCGCTGGCGTTGCGCTTGGCGCAGGCGGGAATGAAATGGCGGGCAAGCGAGTATCTAACGCTGATGTTGGGCGTAGCGGTTTTCAGTTTCTTTTTCGGGTTCGCGTTGGGGAAGATCCTTTGGGACAATCCGCTTTTGGCGGCGATTCCTTGTGGTCTATTAGGCTTCTGGATCCCTTCCTTGGTCGTCAGTATGAAGAAGAAGGCTCGCCAGAAGGCGTTCCAGGACCAGTTGGTGGATACTCTGGGGCTGATCTCAAATTCTCTCAAGGCCGGTTATTCCTTTCTTCAGGCGGTCGAGATGGTTTCCCGGGAAGCGCCCTATCCTACGAACGAGGAATTCCAGCGTTTGATCAAGGAGAATCAGTTGGGGCTCCCGATAGACGAGGCGATGGAGGCGATGGCCCAGCGGCTCGAATCGGAGGACTTCAACCTCACCGTCACCGTCGTATTGATCCAGCGGCAGATCGGAGGAAACCTCGCTGAAATCCTCGACAATATTGCCGCGACGATTCGGGAACGGATCAAATTGATCGGAACAATCAACGCATTGACGGCACAGGGAAAGATGGGGGGAATGGTGATCACGGGACTGCCCTTCGGTCTTTTTGGGATCATGTATCTTCTCAATCCCGATGTCATGGGAATGCTTTTCAAGGACAAATTGGGATGGGTCTTGATCATCATCGGTTTGATTATGCAGTCCTTGGGGGCGTTTGTGATTATAAATATGTTGAAGGTGGAGTTGTGACCGGGGGGAACGAGGAAGGGGAGCGCGTGCGATGCTGGGGCTGATCGTCGCGATCATCACGGTACTGATCCTGGCGGGGATCGGACTGGCCGTGTATATGGTCAAGGGTGCGAAGCGCGACGTGGCCCGGGAGCGGCTCCTGGAGTTGAAGAATTTCGGAAAGGAAGAGCAGAAGAAGGCTTTGGCCGGGTCCTTTGAGGAGGAGCAACTGGAGAAGCCGTTCTTCGAACGCGTCATTCAACCGATTTTGGAACGGATGGCCGGCAAGTTCAAGAAGTCGGGTTCAAAGGAGGATCCGGTGGCGACGTTGTTGATTCAAGCGGGCAACCCCGGGAACCTGACATCGGGACAGTTCAAAGCGCTCAAACTTCTCGCGGCCATGCTTTCGGTTTCGCTTATGGGGTTTCTCACGCTCATCGGCATACTTCCCTTTCTCTTCGGAATCATTTTTATGGCTGTAGCGGCCGGGATGTCATTCGTGGCCCCGCAATTCTGGCTGGCGCGTCAGGTGACCGTCCGCCGCAAAAAGATGCGCAAGCAGCTGCCGGATATGTTGGATCTTTTGACGGTCTCCGTCGAGGCCGGGCTCGGGTTTGACCAAGCGTTACAAAAAGTCGTCGAGCGGATGGAGGGGCCCTTGCCGGAAGAGTTTGACCGTATGCTTCAGGAGGTGAAGATCGGGAAGGCGCGAAAGGACGCGTTGAAGTCGATGTCGGCGCGATGCCAGGTTTCCGAACTCGATACGCTCATTTCCGCCGTCATTCAGGCGGATGCTTTGGGCGTCTCGATCGGCCAGATCCTGCGGATTCAGTCGGATCAACTCCGAACGAAGCGGCGCCAGATGGTCGAGGAGATGGCGCAAAAACTGCCGATCAAGATGCTCTTTCCGATGATCTTCTTCATCTTTCCGACGATCTTTATTGTCACGCTCGGGCCGATTGGTTTGAAGGTCTTCCGGACGATGGGGGGGCTCTGATTAGCGCGCCGAAGGCGTCGCGGAGGAGATACCTGAAGATCCGAAACAAGACACGAGGAACGGTCTTGGGGGACCGCATTGAAGAAGCAAGGACGTTTCGCTCCCGCCTTCGCGGGTTGATCGGCCGCCGCGATCTCGCTTCCGGGGAAGGCCTTCTCTTGAGGAGAACGCGGGCGATTCATATGTGTCTGATGCGGTTTCCGATCGACGCGATCTTTCTCGACGGGGAAGGGCGTGTTATGGCAGTTTACGAAGGGCTCCGTCCTTGGCGGGATTCGGCCGCGGTTCGTGGGGCGCGGGATGTCCTGGAAGTGCCGACCGGAACAGCGGCCGCGACGGGGACGAAAACGGCGGACGAGTTGGAGATCAGGGAGGTTGACGCGGGATACGAAAAGGGCTAGAATACAAGAGTACGGCTGATCGATGATTCGAAGTTCGGTTGCGGCGAGAGTCGAGTTCCGCGGGCGGATGGAGGGGCATAATTCAGTCGGAGATTTCCCGCCGCGTGCTTCTTTTTCCTGGATCAAGTTCCTCGGACAGGGGACAAGGATTTCGGGGGGGAGCGCGGTGGAGAGGCGAACGGAGTTCACGGGAGTTCATTCCAAAATTGGCCGTGAGAGCGGCGACTCGTCAAGGAATTCAAGGAGAAGAGGAGGGAAGGGAGAACAAGCGAAAGAAAGAGTGAGAGAAAAAGGGGAGCGATTCGGCGCCGCGACGAGGTGGGGAACGGTAAGGGGAATGAAGAAAATCAAGAAGAGGGAAAATCGATTCAAGGAGAGGGAGTGTCATGCCTAGGAGACGAAGAGGGGCGGTAAAGGAGAAGGAAAAGAAGGAGAGGAACGGAAACGCGACGGTAGAGGAGACGGCGGAGTTCATTCCTCCGGAGAACAGCGAGGTCGAGGATGCGATTCCTGAGGCGACGGGACCGCGGTTGAACGTCGCCGGGCTTCAGAAGAAGTCGATCGTCGAACTGACGAAGATCGCCAAGGAGGTCAACGTCGAGAATCCGGCCGGGATGAAGAAGCAGGACCTGATCTTCTCCATTCTCGAGGCGCAGGCGAAGAATTCCGGCCACGTCTTCGCCACGGGGGTCCTGGAAATTCTGCCGGACGGTTTCGGTTTTCTCCGTTCCCCGGACTACAATTATCTTTCGAGTCCGGACGATATCTATGTTTCGCCGTCGCAGATCCGCCGCTTCGGCTTGCGCAAGGGCGACACGGTGGCGGGTCAAGTGAGGCGCCCGAAGGAGGGGGAGAAATTCTTCGCCCTGTTGCGCGTCGAGGCGATCAATCACCAGGACGTCGGCACCGCAGCCGAACGGATTCTCTTCGACAATCTGACACCGCTTTATCCCGACCAGCGCTTCACCCTCGAGGTGAAGGGACAAAAGGATCTTTCCATGCGCATCATTGACCTCTTTTCTCCGATCGGCAAGGGCCAAAGAGCGCTGATTACATCCCCTCCGAAGGCCGGAAAGACGATTCTTCTCCAAGAGATCGCCAATGCCATCGCGGCGAACCACCCCGAAGTAACGATCATCGTCCTTTTGATCGACGAGCGTCCGGAGGAAGTGACGGACATGCAGCGCAGTGTCAATGCCGAGGTCGTGGCTTCCACCTTCGACGAACCGGCCCAGAGGCACGTTCAAGTGGCGGAAATGGTGATCGAGAAGGCGAAGCGTTTGACCGAGACGAAGCGTGATGTCGTGGTTCTGCTCGATTCGATCACGCGTCTCGCTCGGGCCTACAATCAGGTCGTCCCCGCCTCGGGGAAGGTTCTCTCCGGCGGCGTGGATTCGAATGCGCTGCATCGCCCGAAGCGCTTTTTCGGAGCCGCCAGGAATCTGGAGGAGGGAGGATCGCTGACGATCATTGCAACGGCGCTTATCGAGACGGGCAGCCGGATGGATGAAGTGATCTTCGAAGAGTTCAAGGGTACCGGAAATTCGGAGATCATTCTCGATCGGAAACTGGCGGAGCGCCGAATCTATCCCGCGATCGATCTGAACAGGACGGGAACCCGCCGCGAGGAACTTCTCTTGGATGAGGCGACCCTGACGCGAATATGGGCTCTGAGAAAGATTTTGGCTCCACTGACGGTCGTCGAGGCGATGGAATTGTTGCAGGAGAAGATGGTCCAGACCGATACGAACGAAGAGTTCTTGAACGCAATGGCACGCCTCTAAGGAAGGAAAACCACGGAACACGCGGAAGGACACGGAAGAGAAAAAGACAAAAGTCAAAAATCAAAAGGGAAAAGGCAATGTGGAGCGCAGACACTCTTGTCTGCAGGAATGGGGCGGAGGTTCTCCAACCTGCGAAGTCGGATCGGCTATAAGCCAAGGACGAGGGCAAGAGCAAGGGCGGGGGAGAGGCATGAATCAAAGTTGGAAAACACGGAAGGTGGGAAAGGGAAGAAGGGAAAGATGAGAGGGAGCGTGAGGGGGGATCGAAAGGAGGCGCGGGAGGCGAAGCGCCGTGCTGAATTTCTTTTCAATTTTTTTTGAGCAGCCTCTATGTTGAGAAGGGCCGGGGTGTTTCTCGCGCGGTTTCTACCGCCTTGTACTTTCCGTCGTGTAACGGGTTTTCCGTGTCCTTCCTGTGGTACGACACGAGCCGTTCTGGCTCTCTTGGGAGGGGATTTGGCGGAGGCCATCCGGTTTCAACCGCTCTTCGTCTTGGCCCTCTTGTTTTTGAGCGGCTATGGTGTCTTTGCCGGAGGGTTTTATCTGGCCGAGAGGCGCTTTCCCGGTTGGTTGAAGAAACTTTTGTCTTCCCGCCCGGCGCTTTACTTTCTTCTTTTCGCGATCGTTCTCAACTGGCTCTACCTGATTCTTGCGGGAATATGAGACGCAGATCGCCGGACCCGCGAAAGGGAAGGATGTGAAGCGGCAAGAAGGTCTGAATAAAAAGAGGAAAGAACGGGAGCAGGGAGAGAAGGGGGAATGAGTGGCTTCTCGAGACACGCCTTTTTTCGCTCTATCGTTGTTTCAGGAGCCGGGCGTTTTTGCGGTAGGCGGCGGCCAGAGAGGGATCCGTTTCCAGCCGTGCCGCCTCGAGATAGTGTTGTCTTGCGATTTCAAATTCGCGGAGTTTCTCGAGATTCCGCGCCAAGAGGTAATGGAAGGTAGAGACATCGGGAAAACGCGAAACGAGTCGTCGCATCAGAATCACCGTCTCAGGGAACCGTTCGAGTTGTTCCAGGATGACAGCGGTATTGTAATCCGCCATCGGATCTTCCTCGCGGATTTTCGCCAGGAGGCGCAGGGATTCTGTAAAGCGATTTTTCTTCGCCAGGGCCAGCGCTCGGATCATCGAAAGTCGTGAAGAAGAAGCGCGAGAGCCGTTTTTCGTGAGGTCGAGTAAAGCATCGTAGTCCCCCCGTTGATAGAAGACCAGTGCGCGAAGGAAGGCCCGATCGGATTCGGAGAAGGCCTCGGGGTGGGTTTCGAGAAGAGAGAGAGAGCGGGAAGGAAGATAAAGGGCGAGATAGCAGGAGGCGAGACCGAAGGTTGCTTTTCGGGCGGTGTTGGAGTCGGGGGGAGAGGCGATGAGTTGTTGGAGGAGGACGGCGGCTCGCCCCGGCGCTCCCTCCTTCCACGCCGCGGTTGCGGCGGCGAGGATCCCTTCCGGGGAGGAAGGGTTGAAGCGGCGGTTGAGCCGGCGGCGGATGATATTGTTTTTCGTATGCGAAGGGCAAAGGGGGAACCAAGGGGGAGGAGGCGGGAGAAGGTCGCTCCGCGGTCGGCGGACTACCGTGACAGGGCAAGAACGAGTATCGGCTGTTATCTCGGCGGACAAAGAAACCGGAATCGAAAGAGGAACTCCGGTAACTGAGCCATCGGGTTCATACCGGATTTCCGCGTAGCGCGGGACGGAAAATCCAACCGGCAAACGGATCGAGACCTCAACGCCGGAAGGGCAAGGTTCGATTGCTGTGATCCGGCCTCCCGGCGGTAGCGGAGGGCGATCGGTGACAAAGCGAGGCCGGGCTCCGACGGCGAGTCCCTTCGCGGTGGGAAGGACGACCCGAATGTTCTGAGTTCCCCGGAAGAATCCGATAAGCATTCTTCCCGGGACAGTCATCAGAAGAAACCAAGTAAAAGTAACGAGGAGGAAGGCGAGGAAGAGGAGGAGGGAGAGGCGTTTTTGGAGAAGCGCGGCCTTGTTCATCGCCCGGCGCGGTGGGGTCGCGAAAAGTATTGGGCCGGCGAAGAGAGGAAGCAGGGCTTCAAGGGAAAGAAATCCAACGCCGGCCGGTTTGGGAATCGACGCGGATATGGACGGACTGTCCGGGATTCGGGATTTCTTCGGGATCGAAATTCGCGACGGTGTTGATGCCGCAGTCGAGGCCGACGAGCGCGAGCCCGACGGGAGTTTCGAAACCTTGGGCGGGAACGGCGATGACCGTCCAACTCAAAACAACTCCGGTGTTCGGGACGGTTGTCGGCTTGAGAACGTCGCGGCAGCGGGGACAATAGACACGTTCCAAAAGCGTCGCGGAGCCGCACGCGCATTTGAAGGCCCGGAGATGATTTTCTGGAGGAGGCGGAAGCGAGAGGCGTTTCATTCCGCGGCTCCGATCAGGGTGACGAGGTTATTCGTGGCGAGGCCTCCGACGGAGTTCGTGAGCCCGATCCGGGCGTGGGAGGGATAGGGATACTGAGCTCGGCCGGTCAATTGAAGCACGATCTCGACGATCTGAGCAAGGCCGCTGGTGCCGACGGGGTGTCCCCGGGCCTTGAGCCCTCCGGAACAATTGATCGGGTAGCGGCCCTCGGGCGTCGTCTCACCGTCGAGAAGGGCGCGACGCGCGCCTCCGTGGGGAAAGAGGCCGATGTCCTCGGCGCCGATCAACTCGAAGGAAGTAAAGGCATCGTGGATTTCCGCTGTATCGATCTCTGTGGGAGTGAGATCAGCCATCCGAAAAGCCTTTGCCGCGGCGAGACGGGTAGAGGGAAAGTGGGTCAGATCATTGCGCATCTGGAGTGCCACGAGGTCCGTCGCCTGGCCGATACCGAGGACCCGGGCAAGGCCTCGACCGGCGGAAAGAACGACGGCGGCCGCGCCGTCGGTGATCGGACTGCAGTCGAAGAGGCGCAAAGGATCCGCGATCATTCGCGAGTTCAATACGTCCTCGACGGTGATCTCCTTCTGGAATTGAGCGTAGGGATTGTGGAGCCCGTTGTGGTGGTTCTTCACGGCAACGAGCGCCAGTTCTTCGCGCGTCAGACCGTATTCCATCATATAACGGCGGGTCACCAGGGCGGCGAGGCCGGGCATCGTAGCGCCGTGGCGCCGTTCATCGGAGTCGATCACTTGAGCCATCAGCGCGGTCGCCTCGGGAGTCGAGACGCGCGACATTACCTCGCCGGCAACGATCAGAACCCGCCGGCAATCTCCGGATGCAACCGCATGAAAACCCGCCGCGAAAAGAGCGGCTCCCGTCGAAGAAGCGGTTTCGATTCTCAGCGTCGGAGCCGGAACGAAGCCGAGATAATCGGTGATCACAGAAGCGATGTTCGCCGTATCGAGGAACCCTTCCGGGTTCATCGCTCCGACGTAAACGGCATCGAATTCGTCGTATCCCGCGTCGGCCACGGCGGCGGTGGCCGCGTCGAGAATCATCTCCCCCAAGGAGTCCTCGCGTTTCCCAAAACGCGTCATCCCTACTCCGGCTATCCATACGGGCTTCATACGAAAAATCTATGTGAGAAGAGAGAAAAGGGCAAGATGGGGCAAGGATCCCGGGCATCAACGACCAATGTTGAACATCGAGCGATGAATGCCGAACCTCGAGGGTCAAAAGGCCGGCGTGGTTCCCGCCTATCCTTTTATTTCTCTTTTTTTTCCTCCTTGTTCTTCGTGGTCTCTGCGGTGTTTCCGGATGCCGCTTGCTCCCTTCCGGCTCGCAACTCCTCATGGATCTCCGACATACAATCGAGAAGTCCCTGGCCGAGATCGACGAAATCATTTGCGACGAGTTTGTGACCCAAGCGCGGTCGAAACGCGTACGGAGTCATCGCGTAATGGCCGTCGACGTGGAGATTCCCGAATTCCACTTCGATGTCCTCTTCCAACATCTCGGCGATCATCCGGGTCAGATCACGGATCTTCCAGCGTTCATGGCCGGTAAGAATCAGATGGCGGTTGGCGAACTCGGGGGCGAGAATCTTGACGCTCAAACGCGCGGCATCCTCGACGTGAATGTACTCCCGGACCGCTTCGCCGTCTCCTTCGTAACGGATTTTTTTGTGCTCCAGCGCTTGGCGGAGGAGATCGTAGATGCCGTTCTGGGAGCCGGCCCGCCTTCCGTAGAGAGAACCGTATCTGAGGATGGTGAAGGAGAGACCGAAGCGTTCGTGGTAGGTTTCGACGAAATGTTCGGCGGCCTGCTTGCTTGCCCGATAGAACGCTCCCGCGCCGGAATAGACGTAAACGGTCGAGGCATAAATGAAGCGTTCCGCTTCGGCCCGCCGGGCGGCCTCGAGGGCGTGGACGTTCCCGAGGACGTTGAGCCGGGCGGCTCCGATCGGATTGTCCTTGGCCTCCTCGAGATCGGCCATTCCGGCGAAGTTATAGACGTAACGACACCCCTTCGCCGCCTCCGTTAACGCCTCGAGATCCATAATGTCGCCGCGGACGAATTCCTGATCCGGCGTCCGATACGGCGACTCTCGAAGGTCAAAGATACGAACGCCGTAACCCGCGGCGGTGAGAGCATCCGCGATGTGGCTGCCGACAAAACCGCTTCCGCCGATGACAAGCGCTTTTCCGCGGCTGGAAGATTCCTTTCGTTTCTCGACCATGACGGGATTCTACGCGACGGGACGTTCCTTCTCAAGAGTGAGGAGAGGGGGGAGAGGTGAAGATCCGAAAGCGCAGCATCCAGCAGAATCGCGAAAGGAAGGGGAATACCGTGAGGAGTGTTTGTTCGCAGGAGAAGAAGAACGAACGAAGACGTCCCTTCAAGAGGATGGTAACGGGAAAAAGATAATATCCTTTGATCTCGGGAGGAGGGAGCCCGGGGGGAAGACTTTCGAGAAAGGCGTTCCAGGAGAGATAACGCGGAAGGGAACGGTATTTTCTCCGGAGGAGTCGATAGAGGCCCCAGAAAGGATTCCCCGCAAGCGGCTCCACCCCCTGAATCGTGCCGTGGGGCCGAACGACGCGAAGGAGTTCCGTCCAAGTGCGACGAGGATCGACGAACATCAAGGCAGAGAAGACGAGCGCGTGATCGAACGAGTGGCTGCGAAACGGCAGAGCCTCGATGTCCCCCTGAACGAGAGGTATTCGGGGCTGGGATCGTCGAATGTGCAGAAGGGCTTCTCGGGAAAGATCGAGCGCGACGGGACGGTAACCGCGTTTCTCGAGAAAGGGAAGAGAGACACCGGTTCCGCAGGCCGCGTCAAGAACTCTGCTCTTGGCATGGTCCGCCGGGGGCAAGGTGCGGAAGACGTCGGTATCGGCCTCGATTCTTCGGAGAGCGTCGGTGTGACGGGGGGAGACCTTCCAGAGAGAATCGTAGAAGGTTCGAATTGCGTCTCTGTCGGCTTTTCTCCCGGTAAGGTGTTCGTTTTCTTCCGAGAGAGCGGATCGGTTCAAAGAACGGAGCGGAATCCGGCGGCGACGGTTACATCGGGGGAGGAGGAGGAAAGGCCCGTTCGAACGGAGAGGTCGAGTGTGGTTTGAGGTGTCATGCGATAAGCGAATCCGCCGACGGCTTCGGTGATCGTCTTCCTCCCGGGGATCCTCGCGGAACGGGTCGTGAGTTCACCGAGCAGATCGAGACGATCTTCGAGGCGATAGCGGGAGGCGAATCCGAATTCGAAAAGCGACCCCCCGTCCCGCGCTCCGGATAAACCCGTGCCGAAGTGGAGAGTGTTCGTCCAGCGTTCGAGTTTCCACCCCATCAGGAGGCGAAGCAAGAGATCGGCCTTCCCGCTTCCGAGCCCGCTGCTGGAGGACGCCAGCGGCAACTTGACCTCGGCATCCACGGCCATATCCGGCCAAGACGGCGTCGCGGTCAGAAATTGGTATTTGTAATGGAGGAAAGCATCGCCGGTTCCGTCGGAGCCGGGATCCTGAAAGTGGTAGAAATTCCAGTGAAGACCGGCTTCCCCGAATTCCGTTACGCCGTATTCGAAGCCCCCTTTGAGGGTGACAAGGGAGCGGTTGGGTATATCATCCCAGCTTCCCGTGGCCACCGCGATCCCCCCCGATGTTTCCCAGCGGTAGAGTCCCACCGGATAGGGATCCTCCGACTGAAACGGCCGTTCCGCGCCGGCATATCCCGAGGAAAAGAGAAGGAGCCCGGAGAATGCGGCGACAAGGGGAACGGAAAAGGAGAGGGGAAGTGCTCTTGGATGCCATTGGCGGAACAACGAGAGAGAGGCGAGGTCGAGGATGGGATTCTTCACCGTATTGTTCCTTCCTTTCTCCGCGGTCCGCCCGCGGACCTTTTCAAAAATGCCAATGCCTCCATATGGGCCGTTTGCGGAAACATCTCGTAAAGTCTTATCGGCCGATCGAGATGGAAGCCCGAAGCCAAAAGTGTCTTAAGGTCCCGTGCCATTGTAGCGACGTCACAGGAAAGGTAAACCAGCAGACGCGGCGAAGAACGAGAGAGATCGTTCAGAGTGCGGGGGGGAAGGCCGGTGCGCGGGGGATCGACGAAGACGATATCTCCGCTGTCCAGCGCGGAACGGAGTCCTCGGGCGGCGTCCCATTTCTGGAAGGAAACCTCCGAAAGACCCGCCGCGTTTTCTTCAAGGTCACGGAGAGCGTCCCGAGAAATCTCATAGGCCTCGGCGTGAGGGAAGCGCCGGCCGACGGTTAATGCAAAGGTGCCGACCCCCGCGAAGAGATCGATGAAACGCCTCGCGTCCGGGAGAAGACGAGTGAGATCGGAGAGGATCATCTGGGTTGCGAAAGGATTGTTTTGGAAAAAGGAGCGTGCGGAGACGCGGAGGCGGGTTTCTCCGAAACGGTAATGAACGGCGTCGCCTCGAATGCGCGTCTCTCCACGTCGCGTCGCCACCACGGTTAATTCCGTCTCGTCGATATTCCCACAACGAATCATAAGGTGGCGCGCGGGGAAGGAGGAGGTTCGTTTCCAGCGACGCAGTTCCCCGCGGAGCGGTTCGGCGGCAACGAGGCAATCCTCGATATCAATAATGTCGTGGGAGGATTTTCGGCAGTAGCCGAGGTATCCCGCGCCTCCTTGAAGGCGGATTGTATGGCGATATCCCAGTCCGGACCGCGTCTTGGCTTCGAAGGGTCCCACCACGTCCACTGGAAATCCAAGAATCCTTCGAAAGGTTTCGGCGGCGACGGCATTTTTGAACGGGGGATGTTCGTCGGATGAGAGATGGAGAAAGTCGCAACCTCCGCAGAGAGGAAAATAGGGACACGGGGAGTCGATGCGCCGGGGAGAAGGAGAAAGAATCTCGAACTCCTCGCCCCACAAAACGCCACCGGCGCGTCTGACCGTATGGATTCGTACGGTTTCGCCGGGTATCACAGCACGGCAGAGAATGACTCCGCGGAAGGTTCGAATCAAGCCGTAGCCATTGGCGACGATTTTTTCAACTTCAAATTCGGAGGGGGGGGAGAGGTGGGCGGAAATCCTGCTTCGCTTTGTTCGTTCGGTTCGATAGCGGGAACTCAGAGCCACTTTTGCCGGAGGGTTCGTTTGAGCACCTTTCCGGTGATCGTTTTCGGCAAGGAATCGCGGAATTCGAGTCCGCGGGGAACCGCATAGATCGGAAGATGTTCGCGACAGAAGGAGAGAATTTCGGAGGGATCTGTTGTCGTTTCTTTTTCTTTAGCCCGGGCGAAGGCCCAAGGAATTTCCCCTCCGGCGCCGTCAGGGATACCAACTACGGCGGCCTCGGCAACCGCTGGATGTTTGAGCAGAACCGCCTCGACGGTCTGAGGAAGTACGGAAATTCCCTTGACGGTAACGACGTCGGTCAAGCGATCAACGATGAAAAGTTCCCCCGTGTCATTGATGTAACCGAGGTCCCCTGTGTGGAACCACCCCCCTTTGATACTGGCGCGGGTGGCCTGGGCAAGGTCATAATAGCCCGCCATCAGCGCCGGCGTTTGCACTACGATTTCCCCCGTGGTTCCCGCGGGGAGTTCGTCGTCAGAACTGGAACGAATCGAAACCTTTACTCCGGAAATGGGTTTGCCGACACTTCCGGGCCTTCCCGGAGCGGAGGGATTCTGCGAGGCGATGACCGGACCGCATTCGGTTGTTCCGTACCCCTCGAAGATCGTGTTTCCTCCATCCTCGATCTTTCGGCGCAGTTCCGGCAGCAGTGCGGCTCCTCCGGAGACGATGAAACGGCAGTTGGGAAGAGCCGGTATCGCGGAGAAAATTCCCTCCAGAAGACTGGGAACGGCCACGACGATGCGGGGGGATTCGAGGGAGGAGAGGCCCTGGAGGAAGGCGTCCAATTCTCGCGGGGAGTGAAAAAAGACACGGCCTCCGAGAAAGGCCGGGAGAAAGAGGCAGACGGTGGCCGCGAAGGAATGAAAGATGGGGATGGGCGAGGCGAAGGCGGCGGAGGAGTCGAGAGCGAAGGTCTCGGCGCACCCCCGCACATTCGCTAGAAGAGCCTTGTGCGTCAACATAGCCCCTTTGGGTCGCCCCGTGGTTCCGGAGGTGAAGAAGATAACAGCGATATCGTCGGGATCGACGTAGGAACGGTCCGCTGCGGAATAACGCTTCCATGGTGCGTCGCCGGCGAGAATCATTTCACACCGGGAGGGGACCTCTTCGCACCACCTCCGAGCGGAATCGGCGAAGCGGGTGTCCGCGACCAACATTTTGACCTCCGCCATCCGCAGGATATAGGAAATCTCTTCATCGGGCAGGATCGGATTGAGCGGCACGATTGCCACGCCTTCCCGTAACAGTCCGAACCAAAGGATGCAGGCTTCCGGCGAGTTTTCCATGGCCAACGCGACGGTATCGCCGCGTTGGATGCGATGTTTTCTCAAAAATGAACCAATGCGAGCCGCTTCCTCCGCAACTTCTTCGTAGGAATAACTCGTTCCATCCCGTCTGTCGAGAAAAGGACCGGTGTTTCGGTCGATCAACTCGGATAGAACGCTACAGACCGCCGTTCCCTTATGAGAGTTCAAATTGCGTTTACTGTCCGGATACCGTTCGGGATTTATTGAGCCATTCGTGGTACCGCTCTGTATCAGCCTTCATTTCGGCTTCCAACTCGTCGATCGTGGGGCCGAAGGGAGAGGAAGGATACAGTTCCCGGTGAGCACGAAAGATGCGGCGGGCGTCGTGATAGTCCCGTATATCGTAATAGATTCTTCCAACGTAATAGAGCGCCTCGTCTCCAATTCGATCGCCGGTGTGGTTTTCCGTTAGAACACGAAAGTTGCTCTGGACAAGGAGAAGGTTGTGGTTATTGACCGCCCCTCGCGCCTTGCCGTAAGCGATGACATTTTCGCGCAGAACCTTCCAATCAGGATCGTTGGCCTCGGGAAATCCCAGATCGTTCTTTGTGTTCTTGAGACATCCCGCCGTTCCCGTTAGGACCAGGATCAACAAGGTTCCGATCACCGGCCAGCGCATTTTTCCATCTTCCTTCATCGATACTCTCCTCCCCGTTCTTCGGCCGCACCCTCCGTCGGGCTCATCATCCGCGACCCTCAAAAATCATAACAATCTATCCCAGTGACTCCAATTAGAAAACGGAAAAACCGTCTTGGCAAATGAAAAAATGAAAGACTCGAAGAATGAGGGAGACGGTCATCGGGAACGTTGAAGGATTCTTCGTACCTCACTCTTCAATTCGTCGAGATCGGCGGATTTCGTGACATAGGAATCCGAACCCCACGTGTCGAAATCCTGCCGGTAGGCGTCGAAGGCCGTGCAAAGAATCACGGGAAGTTCCACATCGACCTCCCGAATCTTCTTCAGGACCTCGAGGCCGCTCATTCCCGGCATCTTGATGTCCAAAGTGACGATGTCAAATTTCGATTCCTGGATCTTCCTCAGCGCTTCCTCTCCATTGGCGGCCGTCTCCACTTCATAACCCTCGTCAGTAAGTTCTTCTTGATAAAGGAGTCGGATACTCTCTTCGTCATCGACCACCAGAATTCGCGCCATACTTGACTCCTCCTTTCGAGGGAAACGAATGCCCACCAAGAGAACGAAGTTTAAGAGGGAAGAACGGCGGGCGCAACCGGGAACTGCAACTACGGAGCGCGCGGAAGGAAGGGGAACCACGGAGCACACGGAAGACACGGAGAAGGAAAAAGGCAAAAGTCAAAAGGCAAAAGGAAAAAGGAAAAAGGAAAATATGGAACGCAGACACTCTTGTCTGCGAAAAACGGTGGAGAAAAGGAGGGGGATGGATTCGATGGCGGACTGTAGGGGCGACCGGCCGGTCGCCCTCCGCCAATTG
>RFFU01000120.1 GCA_003697085.1 Candidatus Hydrogenedentota bacterium | reverse complement strand
CGACGGATACCTTCGCCTTTTCGGCGGAGGCGGATCGTATTTTGGTTCGATACGATTCGAGCGACGGAAGACATCTTCTTTTGAAGAAGGTTGCGCGGCGGGATTATTGGACCCGGAAATAGTGCCGCCGGCAACGGTGCGAAGCGGAAGAGCGGGAACAGGAGTGAGTTTACATTGAAGGGGAGCGGCGAAGGGGAAAGGGGATCGTGCCTTCTCACCGCCGTGCTTCTGGCGCTTCCGGCGGTTCTTCAATTCGGATGCCGGTATTATTGCGCGCATTTTTGGAGGCCGAAACCGATGGCCTGGTATGACCTCGATATCTCCTGGGTCTGTTGGAATTATTGCAACGCTTTGGGAACCGGTTCCGATCCGACTTTCTTCCGGCTTCTTGCGGATGTGTCGTCGGCTGTTCTTCTTGTCAGTGCGGCCGTCCTTCTCTTCCGCCCGCGCCTTCCCAGAGTGTTTCAGGTTCTTTCGCTGCTTGCGGGCGCGATGCTTTTGCCGGTGGGAGTTCTGGTGGCCGGAGCCTTTCTTCTCCCGCCTCCACGTCATCGCCGCAAGAAGCGCCATCCCTGGTAGCGCAGGCATCTTGCCTGCAGGAAGGGGAGCGCAGGTTCTCCAACCTGCGGAAGCGGCACTCACCCGTTTTCCTTGTTATTCCGAGGAGCGCGAAACCCGACACCACCACTGTCATTCCGAGCGAGGCGGCGCGGAGCGACGCCGACGAGGAATCCCCGCCACGTTGTATCCCGCAACGGGCACTGATTCGCATTCGTGGGGGATTCCTCGCGTTCGCTCGGAATGACGATGCGTGTGGGAAATTTTTCGTCGGCCCGCGGTCTGTTCGGAATGACACCACGGGCGGATCGGCGGTGGCCGCTGCAAGCGGTGGTTGTGCCAAGAGGGCGACCGGCTGGTCGGCCTGTACAGTCCGCGAGCCAATCCATTCGCCTCCTTTTCTCCGCCGTTTCTCGCAGACGAGAGAGTCTGTGCTCTACTCTCCCTTCTTCCTTTTGCCTTTTGCCTTTTGCCTTTTGCCTTTTGCCTTTTGCCTTCCTCTCCTTCCGTGTTCTTCCGCACATTCCGTGGTTCCCATCACTGCTGTCTGCTCCGCGCTTTTTCCTTTCGTGGTTTCGGTCAGATCAGGTATATCGTGAGTCACGGGTGGAGCCGCATCAAGCGAGCGTAGTGGAACCAAATCAGGTTAACGTTCACGCGCTTCCTATAACGAGTTGATTAGCGGCAGAACCATTTATTACGGACAGATCAGTCTGACGCCGGGAAAGTAAACGCTCAACCTCTTGGTGTCGCGGGTCAGTAGCGAAAGGCCCGCGACTTCAGCGTGCCCGCCAATGAAGAAATCAGGGAGCACCGCGGCCTTCGTTCCCTTTCTCTTCTTGTACCGGGCAAAAGCCTTCGCCGCGCGGAAAAGCCCCTGTCGGGGAATCTCCTGATATCTGAACGCAAATTGCCTGACGACGTCGTCGACGAAATCGACGGAGGGACTCCCAAAACACAGTTCAGCATATACCACCGGGTTGATAATCAACCCGGAATCGGCGTTGGCTTTGAGCTGCTCGATCGACCAATCGGCCCACTGTCGGTCGTCGGTGAGAACATCGATGATCACATTCGTGTCGACCAGTACCGGCATCAGGTTCCCCGAGTCGCTTTCATCCACTCCCTCGTGGTTCGCGTTCCCTTCAAAACGCCGCGCAACGCGGTGAACCTTTCGGCGGGCTCATCCGTCTTCTCCTTCTTGACCAAGACAACGACGCCTTCGGTGATACGGAAATCAACCTCGCTGTGCGGTGAGATATCCATGTACTCACGAATCCGAGCCGGTATGGTCACCTGACCTTTTGTCGTCACCTTCATAGTATTACTTTTGCATGTATTACATCATTTGTCAAGTCCTCAACGCATATCGGTGGAGATACACGGGACCTTTGTAAGCGGCAGGAATGCCCTATCGGCACCGGCGACCGCCTTATTCACACTCGGCCGACCGGGGAGCGATTGGCGGTTCGGTGCTTCGCAGACGAGAGGGTCTGTGCTTTACTCTCCCTTTTTCCTTTTTCCCTTTGACTTTTGCCTTTCTCATTTTCCGTGTTCTTCCGCGCATTCCGTGGTTTCTTTGATCTTCCGTGAGGTTTCGAGTTGTTCCGTGTCTAAGCGGGAAAGGAAATAACGGTTCCCTTGGGGCCGGCGTTTATGATCCGCGAGTCTCCGATTGTCGCGGTCGTTCCGAAATGTTCGTGAATATGGCCGCAGAAGACAAGCGGAGGCTGAAGGCGTTCAACCGCGTTCCGGACGGCGGGACTTCCAAGATTCCGGTCTCCGAATTTATCAAGACACCCGAAAGGAGGGCCGTGCAGAATCATTACGGTTCCGGGGGGACATTTTTGAAGCGCCGTCTCGAATTCATCCTCGGTCAGGTCGAAACTCCAGTCCCAGGGGGTTACCGCGGCACCGCCGAGCCCGAAGAAGCGTTCCCCGTTGATTTCGACGGTTTCTCCGTGAAGGACCGTCGCGGATTTCCACCCGCGGGCCGCCTCGCGAAGTTCGGCATCGGTCTCGTTATTCCCGGCGACAAGCAGGGCCGGTTTGTCGATGGCGGACAAGACGGAGAGAGTTTGATCGAGGTTGCGGTGTTGTGCCGAGAAATCTCCGGCTCCGATCACGAGATCGACCTCCGCGGCCCGCTCCACGAGCGCGCGGACGGCGGCAAGGTCCGTGTGAACGTCATTGAAAGCGAGAATCTTCATCTTTCGTTCCCTGAGTCGAAGGCCGAACGGACAGGGATCAGATCGAATGAGCGGAGAACGGACCGCGCTTGAGAAACCGTCCACTCCCCGGCTCCGCCAAAACCTCCCCGTCCCGATACGCGACCTTTCCGCGGACGAAGGTTGTGGTCGCGCGGCCGCGGATTTCGTATCCCTCATAGACGTTGTAATCGGCGGCGGACTTGTGTGTCTTTGCGCTGATGGTACCGGAGCAGTCCGGATCCCAGAGCACGATGTCGGCGTCGCTTCCGACGGCGATCGTTCCCTTCCGAGGCCAGAGCCCGAAGACCTTCGCGGCGTTCGTGCAGCAGGTCGCCACCCATCGCTCCGGTGAGATGCGGCCGTCCTTGACCCCGTAGGTGTACATCATCATCAATCGCTCTTCGATCCCGTTGAAACCGTTGGGAATGAAGCGGAAATCCTTCGTGGCGTCGAAGGGTGTTCCGTCCGGAAGTGTTCCTTTCAGATTCTTCTGGCCGTTGTAATCGAAGGAGCAGTGGTCGGTTCCAATCGTCTCGATGGTATGGTTGTTGAGCGCTTTCCAGAGCGCTTCGGAGTGTTCCTTCGGTCTGAGGGGAGGGGAAAGGACGTACTTGGCGCCTTCCCAATTCGGCAGTTCGTAGAGGTCCTGGTTTAGGAAGAAATATTGGGTACACGTTTCCCCGAGGACCGTCGCCTTGCCGCGCTGACGTCCCGCGTTGATCTCCTCCAGGGCATCGATGGCGGTGGTGTGAACGATATAGACAGAACCATTTTCAATCTCGGTAAACCGGATGATCCGCCCCGTTGCTTCCCCCTCCGCTTCCGGAGGTTGGGACAAAGCGTGGTAGATCGGCTCGCCCTGTCCATTGGCGATCATCTCCGTCGCCATCGCCGTCAAAACATTTCCGTTCACGGCGTGGACGAGAACGATGCCTCCGGCTTCCTTGACGGCGCGGACAACCCGGAAAGCCTCGTCATCATTGAGACCGAAGACGCCGTAATAAGCCAGGAAAATCTTGAAGGAGTTGATCCCACGCTCTTTGACGACCCGCGGAATCTCCTCGGCGATCTGGTCGTTCCAATCGGTGACGGCGGCGTGGTAGGTGTAATCACAACGCGCCTTGTCTTTCGCCTTCGCATCCCAATCGTCGATGATCTTCAACATCGACTCGCCCTTCGGTGGAATCGCAAAGTCGATCAATGTCGTGGTGCCTCCGGCCAGTGCGCACTGGGTGCCCGTATCGAAATCATCCTTCGAGATGGTGCCCATGAACGGAAGTTCGAGGTGGACATGCGGATCGATTCCTCCCGGGATGATCCAGCGTCCGTTCGCATCGATCGTTTCGTCCCCGTTCCCTGCCTCCAAATTCTTGCCGATCGCCGTGATTTTTTCTCCATCGATTCGAACGTCCGCCTCGAAGGAATCCGACGCCGTGACGACCCGACCACCTTTGATGATTGTACCCATAACACACCCTCCTCGAAGGATTCGCCGGAGGAAAACGGCAGTGTCGATGGTGCGATGAGACCGTGTCCTCCAAAGCAACACAGTTTACACTCTTTCCTTCCTTACCGGCAAGGTGTTTTGCATTGGATCAGAGGCCGTCGATCCGCCACACCGGGGAGCGTGTTCCCCCCCCAGACAGGGTTGCGAAGAGAAGTCCGCTTTGTTCTTCGTGGAAGTTGTTCTCAAGGCGGAACCGGGCTACGCTCTCGGATGTTTTCTCCTGAAGGATTTGCCTTTGTGCCTTCTCTTGGAGCCGGACTGTGGCATTTCGGAAGACTCGGATTTAGAATGTTGCGGATGATGCCGTTTCCCGATTCCATTCGAACGTTACCACGCGGGGCTGCGCTTGGGCATCCGGCCGCCCTGGGGGCCTATGCCGCCGGCCGCGCCCTCAAGGAGGATTCCGCCTGGCTTCTTGTTCATCCGGATGCGAGGTCGGTGGAAGAGATCGCCGCAGCGGCGCGGCTCTTTCTCGGGGACCGCGTCTTTCTTTTTCCGCCCTGGCAGCATCTTCCCTTCGAACCCGCGTCGCCGGAACCGTCCGTTGCGGCGGCGCGCATCGAGGCGCTGGCCGCCTTGACCGGAGCGCTTCTCGGGACGGTTCGAAATTTCAATGTTTCTTTCTCGGATATCTGTCTTCCCAGTGTTCGGCAGCGCCCGGGTGCCGCTCTGGTCGTCGCCACGGCGGCGGCTCTGGCTCGCCGGACGTTCTCGCCGGATCTCTTTTCCCGGCTCGTAAAGACGTTTTCCTACGCGGATGAAATCTCTCCGCAGGAGGTGGCACGGTTTCTCGTTTCCATCGGATACCGGCGTGTCGTCGAAGTGAACGAAGCGGGGGAATTTGCTCTCCGCGGCGGAATTATGGATGTCGCCTCACCGGGGGCTCCTCCGGTTCGCCTTCTTTGGGACGATAATTTGATCGAGATGATCCGCCTCTTCGATCTCGAAACCCAACGCTCTTCCGATTCGCTTGACTCCGTTACCTTTCTTCCGGCCCGCGAAATCCGCATTCCCACCGACGCCGTCGAAAGAGACGCTGCCGCCGCGCGGATCGCCAGGGAGGTCGCTCCCAGCGTTCGACGAGACCGTTTTCTCGAGGAACTTCGCGAGGGGAATCTTGTGGAAGGGCTGGAACTATTTCTTCCGTTTCTCGCCGAGACCGCGTGTTTACTCGATTTTTCCCGGGGGCGGACGATCGTTGTGGATCCGGCTTGCTGTCGCGAGAGAATCGCTGAACTCTTTTCAGAAGCGGCCGCTGAGGCGGCTGAGTCGGATGTCGGGTACGATCCTCGTCTTCTCTGGGAGCGGAATCTCGCAGATGAAGATACGGAAATCCTTTCGACAATTTTCTCCTTCGAAGGAAGCGGGTACGGTGCGGAAGAACGAAACGAGATCGAAACCGAACCTCTTCCCCCGGCTCCGCTCGATTCCGGCATTCTCCGTGTGGACTTAAAGCGTCTTACCGCGGGAAAGGACGAAATCGTGATCGGAAGTGCCTTGCCGGAGCGAACGAAGGACTTGGTCGCGCGCGTTCTGGGGGATTCGGAACGCGTGCGTGTCGTGAAGAGCGATCTTTTGAGAGGATGCCGGATACCGGAGTGGGGGCTGGTTCTCGTTGGAGACGGTGACCTCTACGGTCATCGAACGCGGCACTATCGCGGCAGAAGGAAACGCGCCGTCTCCATGGCTGTTCTCAATCCGGGGGACTACGTCGTCCATAGGAATCACGGCGTCGGCATCTTCCGCGGGATCGAGCGGATTCGGACGATGCAGGAGGAACGCGATGTGATTTTGATCGAGTACGCCGGCGGGGATCGGCTTTATCTTCCTCCGTACGAAACGGAGATGTTGGAGCGGTATTCGATTCCGGAGGGGACCGTTCCCCGTTTGGACAAACTGGGGTCCGTATCTTGGTCGAAACTTCGTGCTCGGGTCGAGAAGGAGACGGCCGCGATCGCGCGCGAGTTGATCGATCTCTACGCCTTGCGTTCGGCGGGGAAAGGTGTTCCTCTGCCCGAGGCGGAAGGCGAGGACGAATTCGTTGAAGCATTCGGATACGACGAGACGCCGGACCAGGCGGCGGCGATCGAGGCGGTTCTGCAAGATCTGGAAAAATCCGAGTTGCGAAATCCGATGGATCGCCTGGTCTGTGGTGATGTGGGATTCGGCAAGACGGAAGTGGCGTTGCGCGCCGTCTTTCGCACCGTGCGGCATCATCGTCAAGCCGCGGTGCTTTGTCCCACGACGGTCTTGGCGCTCCAGCACGGCCGAAGTTTCCGCGAGCGACTCGGACCGTTCGGTATTCGGGTCGAAGTTCTCTCCCGTTTCGAATCGGGAACTGCGCGGAAGCGGATCCTGAAGGGGCTCTCGTCGGGTGAGATTCCAGTCGTGATCGGGACGCATGCTCTTTTGGGAAAGAACGTTCGTTTCCGCGACCTCGGTCTCGTCGTCATCGACGAGGAACAACGTTTCGGAGTCCGGCACAAGGAGCGCTTGAAGGCGTTGCGGAAACACGTCGATGTCCTGACGCTCTCGGCGACGCCGATTCCCCGAACCCTGCATATGGCCCTTTCGGGCGTCAGAAGCCTTTCCATTATCGAAACGCCTCCGCCGGGCCGCGCCGCCGTCCAGACGATCGTGGAACCATTCAATCCCGAACATATCCGGCGTGCCATTCGCCGCGAACTCGAACGGGACGGACAAGTCTTTTACGTTCACAACCGGATCGAGACGCTGGATCGCATCGGAGCGTTTTTGAAGGAGGAGTTTTCGGGAGTCGAGATCGCGCTGGCTCACGGCCGGCTTCCGGAAGAGGAACTGGCCGAAACGATGACCCGCTTTCTCGACGGGGAAATTCGTATCCTCGTCTCGACCTCGATCATCGAAAACGGCTTGGACATTCCGCGGGCGAACACGTTGATCGTGGACGGCGCCGAGCGTTTCGGGCTCGCGCAATTGTATCAGTTGCGGGGAAGGGTGGGGCGGAGCACGGTGCGGGCTTATGCTTATTTCTTTTACTCCAGCGACGGTGCTCTCACGCCGGAAGCGCGGTCTCGTCTGGCGGCGATCGCCGAGCATACCGCTTTGGGGTCGGGCTACGCCGTCGCCCGTCGGGATATGGAGATACGGGGAGCCGGAGAAATCTTGGGGACGGCTCAACACGGCTCGATGGAGGCGGTAGGGTACGAGATGTACTGTCGATTGTTGCGCGAGGCCTTGGCGGAGTTGAAGGGGGAGAAGAGGGAAATCGCGGAACGGTTGCCGCCGATCGACATAGGAATCACCGCCTTCATTCCCGTGGAATGGGTGGGAGGAGAGGAATTGATCGGAGATCTGCACAGGCTGATCGCTTCGCAGCGTACGATTACGGAAGTCGAGGGATTGCGGGAGGAACTGATCGATCGTTTTGGAACTCCGCCGCCTCCCGTCGAGAACCTTCTCGAACTGGCTCGCCTGAGGATCTTTGCGGCGATGGATGGCGTGGAATCGGTCGTCGAGACACGGGAGGGATTGGAGATCCGGTGGAAGCGTTTACCGGAGGATTTCGGCGAGACAGCCGAGGCCTACCGGGCGCGCTTCTTCGTTTTCTTCGATCCGCGCCGCAGGCTCTTCCGCGTTGAGAACCCACCACCGGGAGAAGCAAAATTGACACTTCTACGCCGCCTCCTCCGCCGCTGAAAAAAAGGTGTTATTCTTCCAATTTGTCAATTTCGCGGCCGGAGTACACGGAGGGCACGGAAGGGAGGGAACCACGGAGCACACGGAAGACACGGAAAAGGAAAAAGGCAAAAGGCAAAAATCAAATGGCAAAAGTCAAACGGCAAAAGGAAAAGGGGAGAGCACAGACTCTCTCGTCTGCGAAAAACGATGGAGGAAAGGAGGCGGATGGATCGCGGACTGTAGGGGCGACCGGCCGGTTGCCCTCCTGGCACGACCAGCGCTTGTAGAGGCGACGGGCGATCCGCCCGTGGTGTCATTCCGAGGCGGGCGCAGCCCGACGAGGAATCCCCCACGAGTGCACGATTCGCCCTCCGCAGGTTGGAGAACCTATGCTCCATCTTCGCGGTATTTTGGGGCGCCGCCGCTCTTGTCTGTGAAGAACGGTGCGGAAGAGTACGAAAAAGCGGTGCGGAAGAGCGCGGAAACACAAATCAGGGAATGCCGGAAAAAAGGGCAAGGATGAGGGCGAGAGCAAACGTGACGGGGGGGGGAACGAGGGAGGTGGTTCCTTTTACGTTCCCAGCAGTTGGAGGACGAGGTTGTTCCGGAGGTTCGCCTGGCTCAGTGCGGCGGTCCCCGCTTGTTGGAGGACTTGGGTCCGGGCGAACCGGATGGTCGCCTCGGCGAAGTCGAGATCGACGATATTGGAGCGCGACGCCGAAAGCCGCTCGGTCATAACACCGAGGTTGCCGCGCGTCGAGCGAAGCCGGTTCTCCTGGGCACCGATCTGGGCGCGGGCTTCGACAACGCGGTCGATGGCCGCGGTGTACTTTTCGATCGCCGCGGTCGGTCCGTCGGTCGAGGCGATGCGGGCGACGGTAATGTCGTTCACTTGCGGTGAGATGTAACGGTTCGCCGCATCACCGGTGAGCGTAGCGCGGATCTGGACGTACCGGTTTTCGGTCGGAGCCGTGATCCGGCCACCGTCGGCAACCGCCTGATACGATGTGAAGTTGATGCCATCATCGCTCGTTCGGATCTCCATCGTGACGCCTGTGTTGCCGGGAGTCACAGCGGAGAAATCGACCTGGAAGAGACCGCCTTCTCCCATATCGAGAATCTGAGATTCGTAAGTTCCGCTCAGCTGGCGTTTTTCGAAGGATTGGGTGATCGTTGCCGCGCCGGTCGGAGTTGCCAGGATGTTGCCGGCGCCGAAATAGACGTTGTAGGCGGCGTCGCCGACCGGGGCGAAGGGAGTGGTGTAGGCTTGGACGGAAAAGAGTTGGAGTTGGAACTGCATATTCGGAAGGCCCGAAAGGGTCACGTCGAATCCATCCTGCAATCCACCGGTTCGCAGACGAAAATCGACAAATTGATCGGCCGAGACAGTGGAGCCAGGATCGGCGTTGTTCAAGTCGTCTTGGAAGTTGCCGAACTGTCCGTGGAAGAACGGCGGAACCCCATCCTTACCGGGATCGTATCCCTCGAGCGAGACGGGCGAGACGGTGTTGGTATCCGGAACGCCGTCGCCGTCGGTATCGTTCAACGTTCCGCCGATAACGCTGAACCGCCCGATGTACTCCGTGTTTCCCGGGCCGGGATCGGGCGGGGGGTTGTCGTTTGGATTGGTTGAGTCCGATGCCGAGACGACGCGTACGGTGGTCGTTACCGTTCCGTTGGCGTTGGCCGTCGAGGATTGGCGATTGACGCTGACGAGGCGTTCCTGACCGTTGTTGGCCGGCGGTGGTTCGGTGCCGAATGGAAGGGTGTCGAGTTCGATGGCCCCGGGGGTGAAAAGCGTGTTGAGATTGGTGAGCGTTCCCTTCTCGAAATCATTTTGTGAAGTGATCGTTTGGGAGAAGAGCGTATCGCCTGCTCGAGTCGTGACATCAATATCAGTCAGCGCCAGGGTCGAGGTCGTAACGTCCGGAAGATTGAGCAGGATCGTCTCGCCCTGGTTGGCGTCAGCCTGAATAATTATGTCGTTATCCTGGAGCGGAGTGACCCGGATTTCCTGCAGGGACGGTCCGATGCCGTTCGCGGCGAAACTGGCCGGTGTATCTAACTGCGTCAGGACGCGTAGATACCGGCTGGGGGAATTGAAGATCGCGCCGTTCGTGATTTCCGTCGGTGCCGTGAAGGGGCCGGAAGGATCGTCGGCTGTCTGGACGAAGTAACGAAGCGAAGTTCCGGTCGGGCGCTGGTTATCGAATTCGATTCGTGCGCGGCGATCGACGCCGAGATCGATTATTTTGCTCGTGTAGGTACCCGTTGTCTCGAGCGGTTCGAATCTCTGTGTGACACTTCCGGGAGGAATGCCGCCTTGGATGAGTGTATTGTTGAAATAACGGTTGATCCCGCGATCCACGGGAGAGTTCAAGTCGAGCGTGAACGAGGCATCGAGGCTGGTCGTGGTGAAATCGATCGTGAAAGTGCTCTCGTTTCCACTTCCGCCATCTTCCTTGATGTTGAAATTGACCGTATTTCCAACCTGGACAAGTCCGCCTCCGCCTTCGTTTCCTCCCAGCGGACCGACGGCCGTGATGTTTCCCTTGTTGATCGTGATCGAACCGTCGAACGTGGTGGGGCCACCGGTTCCGGAATCGTCGGAAAAACGCAGTTCCAACGTCACGTCGTATTGATTTCCGTTCGGATTGACGGCGATCTTGGCGACGGAAACATAGTTCTCGTTACCGGCGTTGGCGTGGTGGGCATCGACCTGATAGGGTTCGGTCGCCAGTTTGAGATCGCCGGGTGTCGAGGTCGAGTCGAGTTCAGGCGGAACGGTGCCCGCTTCGAAGTCCGCCTGAGTCGTGATCTTCGTTTGGTTCCCCGGGTTGAACTCGGTCAACAGCGGCTTTCCGTTGAAGTCCACCGTGGTCGCCAACCGTTCGATGTCGGCGTTGATCTGATTGATCTCCTTCTGGATGGCCTGCCGGTCTGTCAGAGCCAGCGTGTCGTTCGCTGCTTGGAGAGAGAGAGTCCGGGCTCGTTGGAGCAGATCAGTAATGGTGGACAATCCCCCCTCGGCGGTTTGAAGGAGCGAGACTCCGTCGAGAACATTCCGATCCGCCTGGATCTTTCCGTTGATTTGGCTTGTCTGAAGTTCGGAAATGGCGAGTCCCGCCGCATCGTCCGCTGCTCGATTGATACGCCTTCCGGAGGCGAGTTGTTCCATCGTTTTTGCGCCCACTTTGCCTGTCCCATTCAGATGCCTCAGCATCGAAAGGGTCAGCCCGGGGTCTCGAATGCGCAGCCCGCTCATACTTCCACAACGGACTCCTTTCCCCCGTCGCGCTCCGACCCCGCCGGACGAAGCGGCGATACGCGTCTCTTCCCGTACCAGTGCCGCGTCCGCGTCCTGAAACGAAAGGAATTACGCCCACCAAGGAAAACAGGGCGGACGACTCCCGCTCCGTTTCCGACGAAAAAACGGGTTCCGCGACGGTATTCACTTTCCTGGAACGGAAGTTCCTATTGTGAAGGGGAGGAACAGGAATGACGGATTATTTAGGGATCGATGATTTCAATGGCGCCATCCATGACCCTTCTGCAGATAAGGATTCCGTTCCTCATTTCTAATTATCGGCGGGAATCGACCGATTTCGGCCGGTTTTTTTGAGGAGGTTCTCCGTTTCTTCCAGAGGAAGAAATTTCGAGAAGGCGGCGGAGTTTCGATTTCGCTGGAAACTCCGCGCACGCTTTTGTTTGACAGGGCGCACGTAGTCCCTAGAATGCGCTCCGTTACGCAACCAAGTATTCGGAATCTTCAGATTCCCGCGGAGGAATCAACGAAATCTCAGGAAAGGAAAGGGAGGACGGAGAAGAATGGCGATTCGAGCGGCGATCAATGGATTTGGACGGATCGGGCGATGTGTCTTGCGCGCGGCGATCGAGAAGAAAGCGGATATCGAGTGGGTCGCGGTCAACGACCTCACGGATGCCGATACCCTGGCTCATCTTCTCAAGTACGACTCGATCCATGGGACGTATCCGGGATCAGTCGAGGCGAAGGGGGATGCGTTAATCGTCGATGGGCGGGAGATCAAGGTTCTTTCGGAGAAAGCGGGGCCGGCGGCGATGCCGTGGAGGGACCTGGGCGTGGAGATCGTCGTTGAATCGACGGGAATTTTCCGGAATGCGAAGCCTTCGGGCGGCAAGCCGGGTGCGAGCGGTCACCTCGAGGCGGGTGCGAAGAAGGTTGTTATTTCGGCTCCGGCGAAGAACGAGGACATCACAATCGTGCTGGGCGTCAACGAAGAGAAATACGATGCCGGTGCCCATCACGTCATCTCGAACGCGTCCTGCACGACCAACTGTCTTGCGCCGGTGGCGAAGGTCATTCTTGACCGATTCGGCATCAAGCACGGCTTGATGACGACAATTCACAGTTACACGAACGACCAGCGGATTCTCGATCTTCCTCACAAGGACCTCAGGCGTGCCCGGGCTGCGGCGCTTTCGATGATACCGACGACGACAGGCGCGGCCAAGGCCGTGGGGCTCGTCCTCCCCGAACTCAAGGGCCGCCTCGACGGGTTGGCAATTCGAGTTCCGACTCCCAACGTTTCGCTCGTGGACGTCGTTTTCGAGGTGGAAAAGGCAACTTCGAAGGAGGAAGTCAACGCCGTCCTGAAGGACGCGGCGGAAGATTCCCCCTATCTGGGGTACACGGAAGAGCCGGTTGTTTCGATCGACCTCAAGGGCGATCCGCGCAGTTCGATCGTGGACGGTTCGGAAACGAATGTCGTCGAAGGGACGATGGTGAAGGTGCTGTCGTGGTACGATAACGAGTGGGGATATTCGAATCGCGTCGTGGACCTCGTGGAACTTCTCGGGCGGTAGCGCGCGATGAAACCGCGAAAGACGATCCGGGAGATCGAGGTTGACGGAAGGCGGGTCTTCGTTCGGGTGGATTTCAACGTTCCCGTGGAGAACGGAGAGGTCACGAACGACAAACGGATTCGAGCGACGATCCCGACGATCAATTATTTGAAGGAGCACGGAGCGCGGATCATTCTCGCCAGCCACCTCGGCCGTCCCAAGGGAGAACGAAAACCGGAATTCAGTTTGGCGCCGGTGGCGAAGCGAGCCGAGGAGATTTTGGGGACGCCGGTGAAGTTCGTCGAGGACTGTATCGGACCGGAGGTCGAGAAGGCCGCCGCGGAGTTGGAGAACGGAGAGATTCTCCTCTTGGAGAATCTTCGTTTTCACAAGGGTGAAACGAAGAACGATCCCGAGTTCGCGCGGGCGCTGGCGAAATCAGCCGAACTCTACGTGAACGATGCGTTCGGAACCGCGCATCGGGCTCACGCCTCGACCGTCGGTGTCCCCGCCCTCCTCAAGCCCGCTGTCGCCGGGTTTTTGATCGAGGCCGAGTTGAAGTATTTGGGAGAAGCCTTGAGCAACCCGAAACGACCGTTTGTCGCGATTCTCGGTGGTGCTAAGGTTTCGGACAAGATCCCGGTCATCGAGAGTTTGCTCGAGAAGGTCGATGCCCTGCTCATAGGAGGCGGAATGGCGTTCACCTTCCTCAAGGCTCAAGGATACGACGTCGGACGCTCTCTCCTTGAAGAAGACCAGATCGAGATGGCGCGGGGATTTCTGAAAAAGGCGAAGGAGCGGCGGGTGAAGTTGCTCTTGCCCGTGGATGTCGTCGTCGCCTCCGATATGAAAAATCCGGAGGACGCTCGGACGGTTCCCATCGATACGATTCTCTCCGACCAGGCCGGTTATGACATTGGTGTCGAAACGGTGCACCGGTTCGGGGACGTGATTCGGGAGGCGGGAACAGTCGTCTGGAACGGACCGATGGGGGTTTTTGAGAAGGAGCAGTTTGCTTCGGGAACCCTGGGAATCGCGCAAGCGGTCGCGACAAGTTCTGCCGTCTCGATCGTGGGAGGAGGAGATTCCGTAGCGGCCGTAAGCCGCCTTCAACTCGAAAACCGCCTCACCCATGTCTCGACGGGGGGGGGAGCCACGATCGAATTTCTGGAAGGGAAGGAATTGCCCGGCGTCGCTGCGCTCGATGAAGCGGAGTCCTCCGCCCGCGAAGCGGCGGTCGAAGGAGCCGCCTGATGAGGAAGACCGTCGTCGTCGGAAACTGGAAGATGAACATGACCCGGTCCGAGGCTCTTGCTCTCGTCCGTTCGCTTAAGGTAAAACTCCAGGAACGTCCGGACGTCGAGACCGGAGTCTGCCCGCCTTTCACCGCACTGGCGGCGGTGGCGGAACTCTTGCGGGATACCGCGATCGGATGGGGCGGGCAGAATATGTTTCACGAGGATTCGGGAGCGTACACGGGCGAGATTTCTCCCCCCATGCTTGCGGACCTCGGGTGTCGCTACGTAATACTGGGACATTCCGAGAGGCGACAGTATTTCGGAGAGACGGATGAAGGGGTCGCGAAGAAGGTCGCCGCGGCGCATCGACACGGATTGACGCCGATCGTCTGTGTCGGCGAGACGCTTCAGCAGCGCGAGGCGGGAGAGACGGAAACCGTGGTGGCGGTGCAGGTTCGCAACGGCCTTTCTGGGCTTTCCACCGATCAGATGCGGCACACGATCATCGCCTACGAGCCGGTCTGGGCGATCGGAACCGGCAGGACAGCGACGCCGGAAGACGCCAACGCGGTTCATGCGACGATCCGCACGCTCCTGGCGGAAATGTTTGATTCCATGACGGCGGAGACCGTTCGGATTCAATACGGAGGAAGCGTCAAACCCTCGAACGCGGCGGATCTCCTCAGCCAGCGTGAGATCGACGGCGCGTTGGTCGGCGGAGCCAGTTTGAAGGCCGAGGATTTCGTCGCGATCGTTAAATCCGCTCCGAAATCGAATTCCTGATGCCTCGTCCGGTTCTCCTCGTCGTTATGGACGGGGTGGGAATCAATCCGCGCAAGGAAGCCAATGCCGTCGTTCTCGCGCGAAAACCCTTTCTCGAAAAGATGTGGGAGCGCTACCCCGTGACGCGGATCAAGACGAGCGGTGAGGATGTTGGGTTACCCGACGGTGTGATGGGAAACTCCGAGGTCGGGCATCTCAACATTGGAGCGGGCCGTGTCGTTTACCAGCCGTTCACTCGCATCAACAAGGCCATTCGTGAGAAGACGTTCGCGTCGAATCCCGAAATTCAGCGGGTCTTCTCAGAACTCGAAGACGGCACTCTTCATTTGATGGGTTTGCTTTCCACCGGAGGGGTTCACGGAGACATCGGACACGTCGAGGCGATTCTCGATGCCGCGGCCGCAGCCGGGTTGAAGAAGGTCGTGCTCCATCCGTTTCTCGACGGGCGCGATATGCCGCCGCGTTCCGGCGTCAACCTCGTGCGGCGTCTCGAGGAAAAGATCGCCGCGGTCGGTATCGGACGCATCGCCTCTCTTTCCGGCCGCTATTACGCAATGGACCGTGACCGGAGATGGGACCGGACCGCGAAGGCTTACGAGGTGATTGTCGAAGGGCGGGGGCGGTGGAAACCGAACGCGATCGAGGCGGTCGAGGAGTCTTACTCCGCCGAGGTAACGGACGAATTTCTTCTCCCCGTTCGGATCGGCCCGAGTGAAAAGGAAGCCGGGTGCCGGATCGAGGAAGGAGACGCCGTCTTCTTCTGGAATTTCCGGCCCGATCGTGCGCGGCAAATGACGCGGGCTTTGATGGATCCGGAATTCGACGGCTTCGCCCGGGAGCGTTTTCCCCGAATCCATTACCTCGGAATGGTCGTGTATGACGAGAATTTTCCGCTTCCGGCGGCCTTTCCCCCCGAGGATCTCCACAACGTTCTCGCTCAAGTTCTCTCTGATCGCGGGTTGAAGCAGTTCCATACGGCCGAGACGGAAAAGTACGCCCACGTGACATTCTTTCTCAACGGCGGCCGCGAAGACGTTTTTCCCGGAGAAGATCGGAAGTTGATCCCCTCGCCGAAGGTCGCCACGTACGATCTTCAGCCTGAAATGAGCGCGCCGGGGGTTACGGAAGCCGTTCTCGAAGCACTCGATCGCGACTACGATTTCATCATCGTCAATTACGCCAACGGGGATATGGTCGGACACACGGGAATACTCGAAGCCGCCATCCGGGCCGTCGAGGCCGTTGATGCAGGTGTGAGTCAGATTGTTCCGAAGGTTCTGGAAAAAGGTGGAGTGGCGCTTGTCACGGCCGACCACGGTAATGCGGAACAGATGATCTGGTACGAAACCGGCGAGCCCCACACCCAACACACGACCTACGACGTCACGTTCACCGTCTGCGGCGCGGGCGACGTTTCGCTTCGTTCCGGAGGACGGCTCGCGGACATCGCTCCCACGATTCTCGCGCTACTCGGAATCGAAAAGCCTCCCGAGATGACCGGAGAGAACCTCATCATGACACCGTGACGCGCTTCGAAGAGTCATCCCGGGTCGATTTCGAGGCGCTTTCTCCGCCGGCTCCGGACGCGTGAACCGCCGCTTCCCCTTTCCCCGTTCCGTGTTGCCGGGAAGATCGTTTCTTTTCGCGCGGACCGCGGTCTTCCTCGCTCTGCTTTCGTTCGTCCTGATTCTTTCGCTTACCGTTCGGTACGCGGATCGGGCGGCCGTTGCGGCATTGAAAAGCGGCGCTCGCTCCGTGGCGCTCTCGAACCGCTTGAACGAGACGGCCCGGCGCGTTTTTGGACTTCGGACCGCCCTGGCGGCGCAGCAGGATTCTTCGATTCATATTGCGGTTTCGCTCGATGAGAATCTTCTCTTTTTAATGCGCGGGAATCGGACGATACGTACTGTCCGCGTCTCCACCGGGAGCGGAAAAGAGATCGAACGGTTCGGGAAGAAATATGAATTCAAGACCCCCACCGGAGTTCACACGATCCTCAAGATCGAGAAGGATCCCGTCTGGGTCGCCCCGGACTGGTACTGGATAGAAAAGGGGGAGACGGTTCCGGAAGGGCTCACCTGGGAAGAGCGAAAATTCCCGGGAGTGATGGGAGAATATGCCTTTCGGCTCGGCCACGGGTACGCCATTCACGGAACGAAGGAGGAAGGTTCGCTGGGACAATACGTCACTCACGGGTGCATCCGCGTGGGCAAACGCGACCTGAGGATTCTGAGACGGTACGTGAAGGTCGGAACGAAGGTGTATATCTATTGAGTTCGCGGGGTGAGTTTCCAGAGGGGATCGGCTCTCGTTCGCCCCTCTCGTTTCTGCGCCGTTCGCTCGGGCGCCTCTTCTTCCCGCAACACTGTCTGAGTTGCGAGCGGGCGGATACGCGGGTGGAGTCCTGGCTCTGTCCGGAGTGCCGTCCGTATCTTTTCCTTTATTCGCCGGACGAGGTCTGTCCGCGCTGTTCGCTTCCCTACCCGCACGAGGGAGAACTCTGCCCCGCCTGCCGAGGCGAAGCGGGGACGGAGGGCCGATACAGGGTGCGGTTCATCGCGGCCGCCTACGAGGGAACCGCGCGGACGCTGGTGATGGCGGCCAAGTTCGGAAATATTCTCGATGCCGTGAACCCCTTCGTCGAGAACCTCCTCGAGAGAATCGGAGAGAGACGGTACGACACGATTGTTCCGATTCCCAGCGATCATTCGCTCAACGGTCGCCTTGCGCGGTGTTTTCGGCGGCGGCTCGGAGGGGAGATCGTCCGGGCGATTCGGCGGCGAAGGACCGCGCCTCGTCAGGGAACGCTCTCGCGGATACGACGCCTCGAGAACGCCGAACGCGTCCTACGATTGCGGTCGGGCCGGGTTTCCGGTATGGTCCTTTTGGTGGATGACGTCACGACCACCGGCGCCACACTTGATGCCGCCGTGCGTCTTCTCGCTCGAGAACCGGCGGTGGTTTCGACGGACATCGCCGTCCTGGCCCATACTCCGTAGAGTGTGCGCGGCCGACGTTCTTAGGTGTTGCTTGTTCAATGCTGCTCCCGCCGGTAGTTTTTTTGGAAACAAGGGAGGGAGAAGGGATTTATACTGCGCGGGGTGAGAACGGATCATGACGGAACGTAGAAGAGGTCCCTCGGAAGAGAAAAGTTCGAACGGAAACGCCGGCTGTCCGGAGAGGCTTCCGATTACGGCGGTGGTCATTACCGAGAACGAGGAAGAGCGGATCGAAGCCTGCCTGCGTTCGCTTCGGTTCTGCGCCGAGATTCTCGTCGTGGACGGTGGTTCCGTGGATCGAACGGTCGAGCGGGCACGGCCTTTCGCCGACAGGATCATCGAACACTCCGCCTCGGAAGTCGGGCTCAACGGAAACAAGAACCTCGGCGCGGAAGAGGCGAGGCATGAATGGATTCTTTCCGTGGACGCGGACGAGATCGTTCCCCTGGAACTGGCGGACGAGATCCGCGATGTACTGAAGGATCCGCAGTATGACGGATACGAGGTGGCTCGGCGGACCTATCTTCTGGATTGCTGGATCCGCTCCTGCGGTTGGTGGCCCGGTTATGTCGTCAGACTCTATCGCAAGGAGAAGGTCTCGTGGCCGCCGGGAGTTCATGAGACACCATCGGTTCCCGGCGGTGCCGGGCGCCTGAAGACTCCCCTCGAACACTATTCCTTTCCGTCGATCGGGCTTTATCTCCGGAAACTCGATCACTTCACGCGATGCGAGGCGCGGGAGAAGTGGGAGAGAGGAGAACGGCTGACCGCCGGTAACGCTCCGTGGCATCTGTTTTTCAAACCGATGATCGTTTTCGTGAAGAAATATCTCTTTCAGCGCGGATTTTTCGACGGTCTCGCGGGATTCTTCGTCTCCGTGTCGGCGGCGCTGGCGGTCTTTTTCAACTACATTCGTTTGTGGGAGATTCAACGGACCGGTAAGATTCCTTCGCAGGGAGGAAGGGGAAGGTCTGATGGTTAGACGGAGGCGGATTCGAGGGACGAAAGGGAAGCGAGGAAGGGTCGAATGGGGGTCTCGGACGGCGGCGTTTCCCGTCCTGATCCTCTTTTCCTTATCCGAGATGCTTTTCGAGGAGATCCGCCGGGATCCCCCGGTGGCCGTCGAGGCCCGCTTGGACCTCGTCCCTCCGCGTGAAGAAACGCTGTTCCGGACGAAGATCGAGATTCTGAAGGAGGACGGAGTGGCGGTTCTCGTAACGGTTCGCAGGAGGCGGGACGGGGGGCGGTGGTGTGATCGAGATGAAGCAGGGCGACTGGAAAAGATAATGGAATGGCTCGACGTTGCGGATGCCGTCGATATCGAGTGGGATTGCGCGCGATGGGTCCGCAAGATCAGACGGATTCGTCCCGACATGGCGATTTTGCTCTCTCACCACGATTTCTCCGGAATTGTTCCCGACTACGTTCTCAAGCGAATTCTTCGTGCCGGAAGGCGGTTGGACGTTACGCGGATCAAGATCGCCTGTCGGACCACGCGGGTCTCGGATGTGCGCACTCTGGAAAGACAGGCGGAAGAGATCGCGTGTTTCCTGCCGGTGACGATGATCGGAATGGGGAAGAAGACCGTGAGCACGAGGTGGATGTTCCCACGGCTTCTCGGAGGGCCGGTTTATTGTGTTTGGGAGAAACCGGTTGCTCCCGGTCAGATACGATATGAGGTAGTGCGGGAACTGATCTCCTGACCCGACCACGGAGCACGCGGAAGAAGGGGAACCACGGAAGACACGGAAACGAGAAAGGCAAAAGTCAAAAGGAAAAAGGAAAAAGGGAACAGGAGATGTGGAGCGCGGACTCTCCAGTTTGCGAAAGAACGGGTCGGCATTCCAAAAGGTTTCGGCGAAGAAACGAAAACGGTGAATGAAGAACGGTAAACGAGGGAAACCACAACAAAAACGCGGACGCGCGGAAGGGGGGACCACGGAAAACACGGAATACACCGACGAGGTGGAACCACGGAGCACACGGAGGATACGGAAGAGAAAAAGGCAAAAGTCAAAAGGCAAAGGGCAAAAAGAAAAAGGGAAAAAACGTTTGAAAATGGAAAACGAAGACCGGAAGACGAAAAACAGGAAACGAAGTAAACCACCAAGCAGACGGAAAGACTCGGAACACGCGGAAACCCAGGAGAGGGAGAAAGTGGAGAGTTGGGGCTTTTTTTTAGCGACTCAATTCGCGGATGAGCGGAATCAACGGGAAGCGGATGGTGGTGACGCCGGGAGCGAAGCGTTCTCCGCTGAGAAGTTCTCCGATGGTCTGAGCGGTTTTATGATAGAGGTCGATCCGTGCCTGAAGTGGACCGGAGCGGCGTTGCTCCAAGGAGATTTTCAATTTCGAGAAGGGAATCGAGCGACTGGCGACTCGTTTTTCGAGAAGGCGTTTGAGGCGGGGAGAGATTTCGATCATCCCCGGGTCGGTGGATTCAAGTCGGCCGGTGACCTGAAGGCGGTCCGGTGCCAGGAACGCGATGCCGATCTTACCGTCCATATGAGCGTCGGTGAAACGGGCGAGGATGGGGAGGCCGGGAAGCAGTTCCTCGAGGCGGGAGAGATCGATCCCGCGGAGCCGAAGCAGAACGGCGGTCTTCCATTCGGCGGATCGGTGGTCGAGGACCATGCTGCCGATGACGGAACCGGACATAGCGACGAAGGACATCCCCTCGAAACGAAGAATCCGGTTCTCGTAGGCGGCCCGCGCCTCGAAACTGTCGGCGAGGTCTCGTCCGGCCCAGACGAGATGATCGACATGGACGGACCGGGGTTGGAGCGCGGGGCGGTTCCGGCGGGCCAAGCCGATGAACCGGCGGAACGGAACGGTTCCCTCGACTCCTTTCAAAGCGATCTTTCCCCGCGTCCACTGAACCGTGAGGTCCCTGAGGCGAAGCGTTCCCCGGAGTTGCGGCGCGTCTCCGGAGAGTATTTCCGCGTCGATGTCGATCTTTCCGGAAGCCGTGACGCCCTCGGCGAAATAACGGCTCGGAAGGATATCCCGAAAGAGTTTTCCGGCATCGACATTCTTGAGCCAGACACGGCATCGCGGGATCCCGCCGTCCCACCAAATGACTCCGATGCCTTTTTCGCCTTCGTGGAGGGGATAATCGGCGGGAAGATAATGTTCTTGTTTCGCCGCCTCCGAAAGAAGCCGACGAACTTCGGAGGCCGAAGAGGCTCCGGAGATATTCCGCAACAGGGTCGTGATCTGATGATAATCGTGAATGGGAACCGCGGCCGCGGATCGCGGAAGGAAAGCAACCAAGACGGCCGCAAGGCAACAGGAGAAGAAGAAGCGCCTTCCTCGTTCCTTGCGAGGAGCGCGCCCGCTCAATGACCCGCCTCGTTCCAGTTCCGGCCGCGCCCGAGACTGACGGAGAGCCGACTTCCGAAGGGTTCGATCGAGGTCATCGCGTCTTTCAAAATCCGCGCGACTTCATCAGCGTGCTTCGTCGGAGTTTCCACAAGAAGTTCATCATGGACTTGGAGAATCATAGCAGAACCGGGAAGCGATTCCAGTTCGTTTCGGCAGGCGATCATCGCGAGTTTGATGATGTCGGCGGCCGTTCCCTGCACGACGGTATTGACCGCCATCCTTCGTGCCGCCTCGCGGATATTCTTCCGGCTCGAATTAATCTCAGGGAGCGGCCGGTATCGGCCGTACCAAGTTTCGACACCGTTTTCCTCCTCCGCCTTTTCCATTACGGAATCGATCCATCGGCGGAGGCGCGGAAAGGTCTGGAAATAGGTCTCAATAATTTCCTTGGCTTCTCCCATCGGGATTCTTAGGGAACGTGATAATCCGAAGGGAGATTGGCCGTAAAGAATGCCGAAATTAACCGCCTTGGCCTTTCTTCGAAGATCGGGGGGCACGTCGTCGTAGGGAACGCCCCAGACCCGGGATGCCGTGGCGGCATGGATGTCGTATCCTTTTTCAAAAGCCTCCAGCATCGCTTCCTCTTCGGCCAGAATCACCGCGATCCGAAATTCAATCTGTGAATAATCGGCGGCGATGAGCACGTGGCCTTGTTCCGCGACAAAGGCTTCACGAATCCTTCTCCCCCGTTCGGTTCGAATGGGGATGTTCTGAAGATTGGGGTTCGAACTGGCCAACCTTCCCGTTGCCGTACGAACTTGGCTGAATGAGGTGTGGAGTCGGCCAGTCGCGGGATGGATCATCTCGAGAAGCGGGTTGATGTAGGTGTTGAGAAGCTTGGCGACCTCGCGATATTCAAGGATCACTCCCGGAAGAGGGTGTTCCTCGACCAATGCTTCCAGGGTTGCGGAATCGGTCGAGAACCCCTGTTTCGTTTTCCGGCGCGCCTTCAGCCCGATCTCATCGAAGAGAACCTTGGCGAGTTGTTGGGTCGAAGCAACGTTGAAATCCCGACCCGCAAGGACCACGGCCTTCTTCTCGAGGGCTTCCATCTCGCGGCGAAATTCCTTTCCTACCCGTTTGAGAAGCCTCTTGTCGATTCGAACCCCCCTCCATTCCATTTCCGCCAAAACCCTCTCCAACGGAACCTCGATATCCCGATAGACGGTCGCGAGACGGCGATGATGCGTGAGCCTTTCTTGGTAGAGGCGATGGAGCGCTTCCGTGGCCGCTGCGTCGCCCGCCGCGTATCGCGCCAAGCGTTCGAGAGAGACGTCCTCGAGATTTCCCAGGGAGTCGAACGAGATCATCTCGTAGCCGAGTTCCCGTTCCGCGAGGTTCTTGAGGGAATGAGTTCGAAGCGTCGGGTCGAGCAAGGCGGCCGCCAGCATCGTGTCCTCGACGAATCCATCCGTCTCGAATCCCGCGTTCCACAAGACCTGAAGATCATATTTGAAATGATGGCCGACTTTCGGAGAGCGTGCGTCCGCAAGGAAGGCCCTCAAAGGTCCGAGGCGGCGCTTCATGGATTGAGAGTTGGGCTTGGAAAAGCGGGGATCGAGGGGAAGGAAAGCGGGGGGAGTTCCGGGTGCGGCGAATGCAATTCCAAGTAGCTGGGCGGAGTGCGGGGAAAGCGAGGTCGTTTCGGTGTCCACGACAACGTAGGGTTCTTCTTTTAGGCCCCGCACAAAACCGGCGATTTCGGTCGGTTCCAGAATCCGCACAGTTTCGAGAAAAGCATTCCTGCCGGCCTCCCCCTCCTTTCGTCCTTTTTCGTGGGATTCCTGCCGCGTGTATTGTTGAAGCTCTTTGATGATGGATTTGAGCCCAAGACGCTCGAGTTCCTCGAGAACACCCGGATCGGGGTTTGGAATAGGAGGACACTGTTGCGGAAGAGGGCGCTCGTCCAGTTCGATCGGAACGTCGTCGCGAAGACGAACGAGTTGGCGTGAGAGATCGAGAGAGTCACGATTTTCACAGAGAACTTTCTTCTTTCCCGGAGGAAGCTCGTCGAGGTGTTGGAGAAGAGAATCGACGGAGCCATATTTTCGCAAGAGGTCCACCGCCTTCTTGGCTCCGATGCCGGGAACACCGGGGATATTGTCGGAAGAATCACCCATCAAGGCGAGAAGGTCCGGAATCGCCGTTGGGGCAACACCGTATTTTTCTTCAACGCCTCGCGGGTCGAGGAGAGTTTCTTCATCGCGTTTTCGGCCGGGGAAACGGAGATGAACTCGGGGAGAGACGAGGGAGGCAAGGTCCTTGTCGCCGGAAAGAATTCGAATCGGAGAGGCGGGAAACCGGCGGACGAGGGTGGCGATGAGATCATCCGCTTCGAACCCTTCCGCGCGAAAGACGCGGAATCCGAGGCGGTGCACGAGATCCGGAAGGAGGGCGAGCTGTGCAACCAGTTCCGGAGGAGTTTCCCGGCGGGTGGCTTTGTAGGATTCCGCGATCCGGCTGCGGAAGGTCGGGGCTTCCCCGTCGAAGGCGACAGCGATTCCGGCCGGCTTTTCCCGAACGAGCGAGAAGAGTTTCCGGAGAAACCCGTGGATGGCGCCGGTGGGGGTGCCGTCCGGTGCGCTCAACGGCGGCATCGCGTAAAAAGAGCGGAAGGCCAACGCGTGCCCGTCGATGATCAAAAGAGGAGATGCTTTCGTCATAGAATCAGTGTAGAGAGCGGATGAACTCGGCGCAATGGATCAATTTATCAGCAGGAAAGATGAAGGAACGAACCCCCTATTCGTGTTCGAGGTGACTCCGGAAAAAAATCAGCGGGCTTTGGCGAAACGTTCGATGATCCGTAAAGGCACCGCCGGCTCCAGTTTCTCGAACTCGACGGCGACGTGGTGTCCGATTCCCGAGGCGTTTGTTCTGACGACGCGCCCCCGGAGGTTGTAGAGTCTGAGCCGGGGAATATCCATCGAGACAGGATCACCGACCTCGACGCGAGGTGTCACGGTATCTTCGTTGCCCGAAGGGACGAGATCAATCTCCGCGACCATCAGTGCTCCCCCGATCGAGATATCCACCAACGTAGCGCGACAGCCCTCATCGTTGATGAAAACGCGGACGCTGGCGACGACTTTCGTTCTCGGAAAACGCCGCCGTTCTTTTTCGGGAGGTTTCCCGCCTCGAGCCGAACCCATCATAGAATGAAAAATATGTCGTTCTTCCGAGATGTTCAAGGGGAAAGGTCGGGAAGAAAGGGAAGGACGCGGAATTTTTTGCGGAAAAGTGTCTGTATCGCGAGGGAAGACGGTCGAGGAGGAAAAAATATCGTAACGGGTGCCGGGGGCCGAATCGGGTCAGGTCGAGAGCATGCGGAGGTCTTCTACGCATCGGGCCGTGTCGCGGGCGATGACGAGTTCTTCATCGGTTGGGATGACCCAGACCTGAACCGCGGAATCCTCGGCGGAAATTTTACATTCCGAAGAGCCCGCTTCTTCGTTCGCAGCAGGATCGATCTTGATGCCGAAAGCGCGGGCACCCTCCAAAGCGCGTTGGCGAACTTCCGGAACGTGTTCGCCGATCCCTCCGGTGAACGCTATCGCATCGACATGTTCGAGCGCTGCTGCATAGCCTCCAATATACTTCTTCAAACGATAACAAAAGGCGTCGACGGCCAGGGCCGCGTTTTCGTTTCCACGGGCCCGCGCCGCGAGAATCTCCCGGAAATCGTTGCTGACGCCCGAGATACCAAGCAAACCCGAACGGCGATTGATCAATGTCTCCATCTCTTGGACACTCATATTTTCGCGGATCATCAACTGAAGAAGGAGACCCGGATCCGTGTCTCCGGGACGCGTTCCCATAATCAGACCTTCACACGGCGTAAATCCCATCGAGGTATCTAGGGATCGCCCTTTTTCCACCGCCGTTATCGAACAGCCGTTTCCAAGGTGACAAGTAATGAGCCGGAGCTCGTCACGGCTCCGGTTTAACAAGCGTTCGAGACGAAAGACGAGATAGCGGTGGGAAAGGCCATGAAATCCGTACCGGTGAAGATTGTGTTTTTGGACGAGGTCCCGCGGCAGGGCGTAAGTCGCCGCGTGCGGAGGTATCGTGCGGTGAAAACCCGTGTCGAAGGTCGCGACGTTCGGAACGCCCGGTAGCAATTCCTTGATGGCTCGAATCCCCGAAAGATTGTGCGGGTTGTGAAGCGGAGCGAAATCGATGGCATTCTCGATCTCTTTTTCGACGTCATCGTCGATGAAGCAGGAGCGGCCCAACTTTACACCTCCGTGGACGACACGGTGCCCAACCGCCTCGATTTCGCCTTCCACGGATTCCGAAATGTGTTCCAATGCCACCCGGATTGCCGCCGTATGGTCCGCCGCCGCAATGACTTTCCTCTGGTACCCCGACTTCTCGCCCGATCCGGATACGCGAATTCTAAGAAACGACGGATCCTGCCCTATTCGTTCGACAAGGCCGCGGACAAGATTACGATCCTCTCGTTTCGCGATCAGTATCCTCGATGTCTCGAACACGGAAAACTTCACAGAACTGGAACCACAATTCAGCGTCAGGATTCGCATCGGTTTCATCTTACTTTTGCCTCCTTTTCGGCTTGAATCGGATGATTTTCGCGCGCTGTTGCCTAAATTCCTCTCGAATTTCCTCTGCGGCGAAATTTGTAACTCCGTTTGGCGTTTAGGGAAAGGATTCTAGCAGGACTCGTGCCGCCTGCAACTCTTGTGAAATGAAGGAACAAGTAAGCGGAATTTTCAAATTTGGGAACAACGCGGAATGCACGGAGGAAGAAAACCACGGAAGACACGGAAGAGAAAAAGGCAAAAGTCACTAGAAGCGGTTTCATAAGTACCGCTCCGGCCTCGAAAATCCTGCAATATCAAGGGGAATGAAAGCCTTATGAAACCGCTTCTAGGAAAAAGGAAGAAGGCGAAAGGAAAAAGGAAAAAACAGCGGTCTTGTCCTCACAAAATTTTCTGATGAATTCATCTGATGAATTTAAAAAGAAAGAAGGGCAGGCGGTTGTCGCGCGGCCGCGGCGGCTAGTCAGAGTTTATGCAGAAGAAATCTTGATTCCAAGGCGTTCGATGTCCTCCGGGGTGTCAATGTCTTGGAGAAGGTCCTTTTCAAGAGGGAGCGGTCGGAAATCTAGGGAAGAAAAGAGCGCTTTGAGGGATCGGGCGCCGGCGGAGATGGCATTTCGGAGGTTCGAAAAGGAATTCCTCGGAAAGAAGCAGATCGTGGGCGTGAGGCCGTCTTGTGAAGAGGCGACGGCGGGGAGCCCATCGAGACCGATGCGCAGAAGAGATTCGAGAGCGGAGAGGGGGAGACGACAGTGATCGACGCCAAGGAGTAAGATTCCGGAAGCGTTGTTTTTCTCCGCGAACTCGACGGCCGCGGCGACTCCCGCGACCGGCCCGGCGATGCCGGGGGGATCGAGCAGGAGGGGAATTTCGGGAGGGGGCGGGACGAAGACGGAGGATTCGCGGGAAGAATTACCGGAACGTTTCGCGCCGGATTCCGAAGACGCTCGTTCATCGGCGCGCGGAGTCGAAAGGCGGACGTCGTGAAGAAAAGTTCTGAGCATCCTGAAGGCGCGGTCATCGAGGCGGAGATTGTCCAGAAGAAGAGCGCCTTTCCGGAGGCCACCAAGGCGTTTTCCCTCGCCGCCGGAGAGAATGACGCCAAGAACGGAGGCGGTACGTTTTCGAAGGTTATGCCAACCGAGTATCTCGTCCGCGGCGGCTTCCGGGTTCGACCAATTCCGATCGCAGACAGCGGGAATCATCTCGCGTCGTCCCGCGTAAGCCAATACAGGGAAGGGAGGACTTTTGGACCATTCGATTCCCGTACTGTTCACGGCGATCTTGGGGAAGTCAGTCTCTTGTCCTCCTTCGATAAGGATGATGGAGGAAGGTGCTGTATCGACAAAGCGACGTATTTCATCGGCCACGGTTTCCTTCGTGCGACGTGTAAGTGCGATCTTGGTACGGGAAGCAAGAAGAACGGCCGTCGCTCCGGCTTCGAGATGCCGCGCCGAGTCTTTCCGCCGCGGCTCGATATCGGGAGCGTGATGGCAGGTTTTCACGACAGCCGGGGCCGCGTTGAGGCGGGCGAGGCTCTCGATCACACGGCTCAACCAAGTGGTTTTACCGGCCCCGGAAGGGCCGTTGATAGCGAGAACCGAGCGGACCACAGAGGGAGCAGTCACGGCTGATGAGAGGCGAAATCGGACATAGTTAGACCGGAGTTTCCAGTTTTCTATACAACGAAGAGAGACCGATTCCCAAGGCTCCGGCGGCCGCCTTCTTGTCGCCTCCCATTCGACGAATGGTTTTGAGAATCAGATCCCGCTCGAAGCGCATAACGGCGGTCCGGAGGTCGCACAACTCCTGCTCCGACACCGGTTCGGGCGAATCGAAGCCGGCGGGAAGATCCGCAACGGTGATCCGATTCCCATCGGAGAGGATTACAGCCCGTTCGATTACATTCTCCAATTCGCGGACATTGCCACGCCAGGGATAGGTCTGGAGAAGAGACAAGGCTTCTTGAGTTATTCCCCGTATCGGTTTTCGGGTTCTCTTTGCGAAACGCCGGATGAAATGTTCCACCAGGGCCGGGATATCCTCGGTTCGTTCGCGCAACGGCGGGATCTTTATCTCGATGACATTCAGGCGGTAATAGAGGTCCTCGCGAAACCACCCCTCCTCGATACCGCGTTGGAGATTTCGGTTCGTGGCGGCCAGGACGCGCGGAGAGGCTTTGACCGGTCCCGGGGCTCCAACCGGTTGAACCTCTCCGGAATCGAGGGCGCGCAGAAGCTTGACCTGAAGAGCGAGAGGAAGTTCTCCGACCTCGTCGAGGAAGAGTGTTCCCTGGTCGGCGAGGCGGAAGAGGCCTTCCTTGTTGGCCGTGGCTCCGGTGAAGGCGCCTTTGCGATGGCCGAAGAGTTCCGATTCCAGAAGGTTCTCAGGGATGGCGCCGCAGTTCACGGGGACAAAGCGATCGAGACCGCTGCGGCGGTGTATCTCACGGGCCACCAGTTCCTTTCCGGTTCCCGATTCACCGACGATCAGCACCGTGGAGGTGGTGGGCGCTACCTTTTCAATCAAGCGAAAGGTTTCCCTCATCAGAGGGGATTCCCCGACGATTCGATCGAAGAGCTCGGCGCGGGTGTCTTTCTGAAGGGCCACGAGACTTTGTTCCGCCAAACGCTCGTTCACCATACGCTCAACCCGAAAACAGAGTTCGTCCAGGTCGCAGGGTTTCGTGACATAATCCCTCGCCCCACGCCGCAGAGCCTCGACCGCCGTGTCGAGCGAGCCGAAGGCGGTCACCACCATTACAGGCGTTCCCGGGTTGGTCTCGTGGATCTTGTCGAGAAGCGTTAAACCGTCCATACCGGGCATTCGAATATCCGTCAAAACGGCATCGTATTGGTGACGGCGAAAGAGCCGCCAAGCCTCGTCTCCGTCCGAAGCCTCCTCGACGTGGAATAAGCGATCCCGTAACGCCTCGACCGCTGTCCGGCGGAAAGGGATTTCATCCTCCGCCACGAGAATCCGCTTCGGGCGCTTCACGATCCACCTCTCATGCCGCACCTCGATTTTTTCCTAGAATCTTCACGCAAAATCTTCCAAGGGCGATCTTTTCTGATCCGGATTTATTCTTCCTCGCCGCAACCGACGTGAACGTATGGCCCGGCTGTCGTTACCGCGAAGGAAACCGCCGTTCCAGGCGAAACATTGACAAGAAAGAAAAATCATCATCCGTTGCGGCGAAAGATACTCCTCCTACAAACCGATGACAAGAGCACGAAGAGGATTTCGTGCTGCGAAGCCTGGAGAGAGAAGATCAAAAAAAGATTATTGCGCCTCGCAGCCGGAGGAAAACAGCGGTCAATGCCACGCTCCGCTCAAGGAACTGAGATGTTCCCAACGTTCCTGGGCGATTCTCTGGGCGATCTCTTCGAGCTGACCTGCCAGTTCGGGATTGGTCTTTTTCAGGACTCGAAAACGTCCTTCGTGTCGGAGAAATTCCGCGACGGGGACCTTCGGCTGGCGATAATCGAGTTGAAGAGGGGACTTGCCGGAATCGTGGAGGCGTGGATCGAAGCGAAAGAGCGGCCACCAGCCCGACTGAACAGCGAGTTTCTGCTGATTCAAACCGTGGCTCATATCCACACCATGTGCGATGCAGTGAGCGTACGCGACGATAAGCGACGTTCCGGGATAGGATTCCGCCTCCCGAAACGCGCGGATCGTCTGGACGTCGCTGGCGCCCAACGCCACGGTGGCGACGTAAACGTTTCCGTAACTCATCGCCATCTCGGCCAAATTCTTTTTACCGGTTGGTTTTCCACCGGCCGCGAACTTGGCAACGGCTCCGAACGGGGTGGCCTTCGACGCTTGGCCGCCGGTGTTCGAATAGACCTCGGTATCGAGAACGAGGATGTTGACGTCGCGACCGCTGGCCAAGACATGATCGAGACCTCCGAACCCGATATCGTACGCCCAACCATCTCCTCCGACGATCCAGACGGATTTCTTCACGAGCATATCGGCCACTCGAGAAAGGTCGGCGGCCCATGCCGCATCGATTTTGCGCAACGCGGCCTTGAGGTCTTCCACCCGGTTCCTCTGCTCAGCGATCTCTTCCGCTGTCGTCTGGGGGGCCTCCAGCAAGGAATCGACGAGCGCGGCGGGAAGTTCGTTTCTGTGTTCCTGAAGAAGATCGCGAGCGTAACCCGCTTGCTTGTCCACGGCCAAACGCATTCCCAAACCGAACTCCGCGTTGTCCTCGAAGAGCGAGTTACTCCAAGTCGGCCCCCGCCCCTGCGCATTCGTCGTCCATGGAGTCGTGGGAAGGTTCCCGCCGTAGATACTGGAACATCCCGTCGCATTGGCAACGTAGGCGCGGTCCCCGAAGAGCTGGGACATCAATTTAAGATAGGGGGTTTCGCCACAGCCCGCGCAAGCCCCCGAAAATTCGAACAATGGCCTCAACAGGCCGACGTCCTTGACCGTCGTAAAACGCAAGGGTCCCTCATAGACCGAAATATCGGGAAGATCGAGGAAGAAGTTCCAGTTGGCGTCTTCCCGCTCCACAAAGGCCTCCTCCCGCGCCACCATACGAATAGCCTTGCGGGAAGGATCCTTTTTGTCGTGGGCCGGACAGATTTCGAAGCAAAGTGTGCATCCTGTGCAATCCCGCGGAGACAGTTGAATTGAATAGAGATGTTCCGGCAGCTCCTTCCACTTGGCCGGCATCGTCTTGAAACTCTCGGGGGCTTCCGCCGCTTTTTCCTTCTCGAATGCCTTGGATCGCAGACAGGAATGAGGACAGACCATCACGCATTTCCCGCACTGGATACAGAGTTCCGGAACCCATTCCGGCAGTTCCAGCGCAATGTCCCGCTTCTCCCACCGAGCTGTTCCCACTGGGAAGGTCCCGTCGGGGGCGAAGGCGCTTACAGGAATCGCATCTCCCTTCCCCTCCGCGATCGGCTCGACGACCCTCTTGACGAACTCCGGCGCCGTGTCAGGGACGAGGCCGGGAAGATCGAAGGTACTGTCGGCCGTGTCCGGAACGGAGACTTCCTGGAGATGGTCGAGCGCGGAATCGACCGCGCGGTAGTTCTGTTCCACCACCTCGTCTCCCTTCTTCCCATACGTCTTCTTGATCATCGCCTTGATCCGTTCAATGGCCTCTTCCCGTGGGAGGACGCCGCTGATTGCGAAGAAGGCTGTTTGCATAATCGTGTTGATGCGGCGTCCCATTCCCGTCTCCGAGGCCACAGCGTAGGCGTCGATGACGTAGAAACGGATGTTCTTTTCGATGATGTCCTTCTGGAGCGAGCGGGGAAGATGGCTCCAGATTTCCTCCGCCGGGATCGGACTATTGAGGAGGAATACGGCTCCCTTTTTGGCCTTTTCCAAGACGCGGAACTTCTGGATGAAGTTGAATTGATGGACGCCGACGAAATCGGCCTTCTGAACCAAATAGGTGCTTTTGATCGGGTTCGGTCCAAAGCGAAGATGCGAGATTGTGACCGCACCGGCTTTCTTCGAGTCATAAACGAAATAACCTTGAGCGAAATTCGGGGTCTGCTCGCCGATGATCTTGATCGAGTTTTTGTTGGCACTGACCGTCCCGTCCGACCCCAATCCCCAGAAGACCGCTTCGAATGTACCCGGGTTTTCGACCGTAAACGTGGGATCGAAATCGAGGCTGGATGCGGAAACGTCGTCGTGGATCCCAACGGTAAAATGATTTTTCGGTTTGAGCGATTTCAACTCATCAAAAACCGCCTTCACCATCGCGGGAGTGAATTCCTTCGAGGAGAGTCCGTATCGGCCGCCGACGATCCGCGGGCGTTCGTCGAACGAGATCACTCCGTTGTCCAGCGCCTCGTTCACCGCCGTGACGACGTCCTGGTAAAGCGGCTCGCCGGCCGCGCCCGGCTCCTTTGTCCGGTCGAGCACCGCGATCGCCTTTACGGACGGCGGAAGAACGCGAATGAAGTGACCAAGAGAGAAGGGGCGATAAAGCCGGACCTTGATGAGCCCGACCTTTTCGCCGCGCTTCAGCAGCGCATTCACCGTCTCTTCGGCTGTTTCCGCTCCCGATCCCATCAAGATGAGGAGTCGTTCCGGGTCATCGCATCCGAAGTAATCGAAGGGATGATAACGCCTTCCCGTAACGGCGTGAAACTGATCCATAACCTGTGCCACGATTCCGGGGGCGGCGGCGTAAAAAGGATTCACGGCTTCTCGGGCCTGGAAGAAGACATCCGGATTTTGAGCCGATCCTCGCAGGACCGGATGGTCCGGAGAGAGTGCGCGGTCGCGGTGGGCTCGGATGTACGATTCATCGATCATCGCGCGGATTTGATCTTCCGTGATCTTTTCAATCTTCGAGACTTCATGGGATGTACGGAACCCGTCGAAAACGTGCAAAAACGGGATCCGACTCTTCAACGTCGCGGCCTGAGCGATCAGAGCCAGATCCATCACTTCCTGAACACTTCCCGAAAAGAGCATTCCGAACCCCGTGGCTCGCGCCGCCATCACGTCACTGTGGTCGCCGAAGATAGAGAGGGCGTGGGTGGCCACCGTCCGCGCTGCGATATGGAAGACGGTCGGGGTCAACTCCCCGGCAATCTTGTACATATTCGGAATCATCAATAAAAGCCCCTGGCTGGCCGTGAAGGTCGTTGTCAGTGCTCCGGTCTGAAGACTGCCGTGGACCGCCCCCGCCGCGCCGCCCTCCGACTGCATCTCGATGACTTCCGGAACCGTGCCCCAGAGGTTGGTGTATCGCCGCGCGGTCCATTCGTCCGCTAATTCGCCCATCGGACTTGCCGGGGTGATCGGATAGATCGAAATCACCTCGTTCGTCTTGTGAGCAATGTAAGCCGCCGCCTCGTTTCCGTCGATCGTCGTTGGATTTTTCATAACGGAATTCCAAAAAGCAAAAGATGTGCCGGAGGAAACAATTTGAAATTACGGCAGTTATGTTCCTGTTCTGTGGCATTTCGAGGTTCACTGATAAAATGAATTCTCGGTTTCGGGAACGGACGGCTTTTCGATTCTTGAGAACGGGAATAGGATCAACCAAGGCGGGGGGGGATTTGAGGTTCTTCGCGGAGCGGCAGGGGGAAGGGCCGTTTTCGATTCCGACGAAAAAAGCGGACGACTTTTCGAGGACTTCGCGGGTCGGGAACGGTACAGCGTACGCCTGCCCTGGCTCGACTTCGAAAGAGGGATGAGAAAAAATCCGAAGAAACTTGTTGCGCCGGGTGTGGGTCTTTCCTACAATCCGCCCTCGATTATGATGGCGGTTATGGAGAAAAACGAAGAGCGTTACGCGATCGTTGATTGCGATGGGCGACAATACCGTGTCGAGGAAGGCGATATTCTCTTGGTGAATCGCCTTGACGCGGAGCCGGGGGAAACCGTGGTCCTCGATCGGGTCCTGGCGGCGGAAGCATCCGGCGAGGTTAAGATCGGATCTCCATGCCTCGAAGGCGTAACGGTAAAGGCCCGCGTGATTTCTCACGAGCGCGGGAAAAAGATACTGGTTTTCAAGTTTAAGCGCCGGAAGGACTACCGGCGCAAACGCGGGCATCGCCAGGATCTGACACGAATTCGAATCGAATCGATCGAGGGGATCTAAAAGTCAAAAAAGGGGTCATTCTTACAGTTTGACACTTTCAGTATTGCGGGAACGCACGGAAAGGCAGTTAACCACGGAAAACGCGAAGTAAGCGGAAGGAATGAAACCACGGAAGACACGGAATGACACGGAAAGAGAAAGGCAAAAGTCAAAAGGCAAAAAGGAAAAGGAAAAAGGGAGAGTAGAGCACAGACTCTCTCGTCTGCGAAAAACGATGGAGAAAAGGAGGCGGATGGATTGGATCGCGGACTGTAGGGGCGACCGGCCGGTCGCCCTCCTGGCGCGACCAGCGCTTGTAGCGGCGACGGGCGATCCGCCCGTAGTGTCATTCCGAGGCGGGCGCAGCCCAACGAGGAATCTTCCACGAGTGCACGATTTGCCGTCCGCAGGTTGGAGAACCCATGCGCCATTTTCGCCGCAATATGGGGTGTGGACACTTTTGTCAGCGAAGAGACTCTTGGGTGTTCCGAATGCGTTCAGAAAAAAATCGAAAGACGGTAAACGGAAATCGATAAACGACGAAAACGACGAAAGAAGACGACGGAAAGGCAAAGGCAAGGGCGAGGGCAAGTGCAAGGACATGAACAAGGGAGGGGGGGGGAGCGCAGGCATCTTGTCTGGGCGGAGAAGAGGGAGGGGGCGACCAGCGGGTCGCTCGCCGGAGGCTTTCGGTTTCTTTTTGAGATCGACCTTGCTATCCTTTTTCCGTGGTGATTCGCATATTCTTGAAGGAGAATGGATTGACGGTAAAGGGGCATTCGGGTGTGGCCCCCCGGGGAGAGGATCTCGTCTGTGCCGGCGTCTCGACACTTGTTCACACGATCACAACCGCGTTGGAGGAGGTGGCGGGGGAAATGATTGAAGTTGAAAAAGTCGAGAGGGGGGAGATAAGGGTTCGGTGGGACCGATTGGGTGAGAAAGGACGGGTTCTCCTTCGGACGTTGGAACTGGGGTTGCGGGAGATGGAAACAAAACATCCGGAGGCGATCGAGGTGAGGGGAAGTGCGGAATTTGATTGAAGCGGGAATGTGTATGGCGTAGAATAGATTCCTGATCCGGAGGTTGGCGCGCGAGAATGCGAAGGGCCTTTTTAGGATCGGAAGAAGCGAATGCCGCCGAACTGGGGATTATTTCGCGGTGATGCACAATCCCCGGCCGGCGGTTCAAGGAAGAAGACGAGAAGGAGAGTAGGAGATGGCACACAAGAAGGGAGTTGGTTCCTCCCGCAACGGCCGGGACAGCGAATCGAAGCGTTTGGGCTATAAGGTTTTTGGTGGGCAAAGAATCCGTGCGGGCGCGATTCTTGTGCGGCAGCGGGGAACAAAGGTTTCGGCGGGGCCGGGGGTCGGATGCGGCCGGGACCATACGCTCTTTGCTCTGCGCGACGGAATCGTGGTGAACGAGCGGAAGGGCAATCGCCGCGTCGTATCGGTTTACGCGGTCGAGAGCGCCTGATTTCGGGCACCGCATTCGGGCGAGGAGACCATTTTCAAAAACGCCGTGCGCCGCCGTCACGAATGACTCTGGGTTCCGGAATGTGAATTAGAGCACCGAGCCGTCTTCGAGAGAAGGCGGCTTTGTTGTTTTCGGGGAAATCTCAGATGGGATGCTGTGGCGAATGTGGGTCGATGAGGTAGAATTGGAACTGGAGGCCGGCCGAGGCGGAGACGGGTGCGTTTCGTTCCGCAGGGAGAAATTTGTCGAGTTTGGAGGACCGGACGGGGGGGATGGCGGATGCGGAGGGAATATTCTTTTCCGAGCCTCACGCCATCTTCGTTCGCTTTCGCATCTTTCGTCGATAAGAAGAATTGAAGCCGGGGGCGGTGCCTCAGGACGGCCGAGGAATCGGACGGGGCGCCGGGGTAAGGATCGTATTTTGGAGGTCCCGTGCGGTACCGTGGTCCGCGAGGCCGATCACGGCAGGGTTTTGGCGGACCTTTTCGAGGAAGGCGAGACACTTGTGGTTGCGCGCGGGGGAAAGGGAGGCAAGGGGAACGCGGCCTTCGCAACCCCCACGCGACGGGCTCCGCGTCAGCGCGGCTTGGGGCAAGCGGGAGAACGGGTTCGCGTGCGCCTCGAGGTTCGTCTCATTGCCGATGTCGGCTTAGTTGGTCTCCCCAACGCGGGGAAGTCGACGCTTCTGTCCCGCATATCCGCGGCGCGCCCGCGAGTCGCACCCTATCCTTTCACGACAAGGCAACCGGAGTTGGGAGTCGTGGAGTGGAAGGGCGAGACATTTACCGTGGCGGATCTTCCCGGTTTGATTGAAGGGGCCCACACCGGGAAAGGATTGGGGTTGCGTTTCTTGAGACACATTGAGCGGACGAGGCTTCTGTTGCATCTGGTGGACGGGTCCCTTCCGGATCCGGAAAGGAACTACCGGTTGATTCGAAAGGAACTGGAGGAATATCCGGGGGATACGGTGCGGAAGCCGGAGATGGTGGTCATAACGAAATCCGATCTGGGTTTCGCCCGGCCGCGTCTCGATGCGGCTCTTATGGAGATCAGCGCCGTCACCGGCGAGGGAATCGAGTCGCTTCTCGATCATCTCATTGCGAAACTGAAGGAACTTCCTGCTCCGGAGCCGTATCCGGCGGAGGGGATTGTTGTTCCTGTTTCGGGGGCGTCGCCGGAGCGGGGAGCGGAGCCGATCGAGGTGGAGAAGGTGGAAGAGGGAATCTACGAATTGAAGAGCGCGGCCGTGAGGAGATATCTGGAGAAATACGATCCCGGTGACCTTGAGGGATGGAGGCGGTTCTGGAGGTTTCTGGAGCGGATCGGTGCCGTGGACGAATTGCGTGGAGCGGGCGTACGGGACGGCGAGACCGTGATTGTCGAGGGGCGTGAAATGGAGTACTTCGAATGAGGAGGACCAAAAGGGGGGCGGCAGAGGCGGACCTTCACAACAGTCTCGGGATGCTTCGCGGGCGGGGTTCGGCACGGGAACGACTTGAGACGGGGTGTGACGGGGAGAATCGGGAGGAACCGAAGTGACGGTTTTGCTCGTGGGGCTTGGGATCGTGATTCTTCTCGCCGTACTTCTTTTGCTGCAGTTTCCACCGGAGAAGACGTCTTCCACGGGAAGGGAACTTCGAATGCGGGCCTGTCCGGTTTGCGGGAAGGAATTGAAGGAAGGGGAGAATCTGTTGGCGGAGCGGACAGGGGTGGTGAAAGACGGACGCGAACGGATTGTGATCAAGGGTTGTCCGTATTGTCTGGGACCGCCCGGAGGAAGTGCTGGTTGACGCGGACAACTTTGCCGCGGTGAAGCGATAAAGGGGCGGACGTCCTCGTGCGCGAACGGTTAACGAGAAAAAAAGAGCGCAAAATGAAGAAGCGGGAAACAGCGGACCAACGGACAGCGCGGGAACGATTCTTGCTTGATGTTTTCCCTTGACAGGAAAGTAATGTTCGGGAAAATCCCACGCTGGGGTTTCCAGATCGGTTCTGGGAGTTCTCGCCCTGCTAATCGCCGAAGGCGGTACGCCTTGCGTGTTTGCCGTAAGACGGCGCGCGGGGATAGCGATAAAGCGATCTTTTTGCGGGACGAGACCAGAGCGGGTCGTAGAGGGGAAGGCCGGAGGAATCGGGGTTTTTCCCGGGGGAAGAAATTTTGGATGAGTTTCGGCTCGGCGGCGTCCGCCTCGAGTTCGAAGAAGGAGACGTAAGATGATCGGGCGAAAAGGTTGGTTTACAAGGAGTGCTGCTTTTGTGGTTGCGGTGGCGACGGTTCTTTTGTTCGGTGCGACCATTGCCGCCTCGGCTGCCGGGAACACCTACGAGCAGAAGAGGAAGAGTCGTGTTGAACGGAACGCGCAAGAGGCGCGCGTGGCGGAAAAGGCGGTTTCGACGCTTTTTGGGATTTTAAAGCAACCAAAGAAGATTTCCAGCGCTGAGAAGCGTGTCGATCAGCTTTATTCCGAAGGGCTTCAGTATGAGCGTGCCGGGCAATTACAGGCTGCGCTGGATCGGTTTCAAGCGGCGTTGAAGATCGACTTCAGTGATCCGCGGGTGCATATGGCGATCGGAAGGATTGTCGAATCGCAGGATCCGGCCTTGGCGCTCTTCCATTATCAAAATGCCTTTCGTTTCTCGATTGCGGCGGCTGCGGAGAAAGTTCCCGCGCTTGAGGTGATGCGGCGTTTTCTCATCGGGAGATATCTGCAGTATGCCCTGCCGATGGATGATCCTGAGGTATCGATTCAGTTGCTTCAGCAGGCGATCGCTCTGGCTCCCGACGACGGCCGGTTACACGCACACTTGGCAAGTGCATATTTTCTTAAGAAGGAATTCGAGAAGTCGATTCGAGAGAGCCGGAATGCCATTGCCTTGGGCGTCAACAACGGTACGGTGCACGTAAATCTTGCCGCCGCGTTCGCACAACTCGGTAAGAAAGACGAAGCCCGCAAGGAGCTCGAGACGGCGCTCAATTTCGATGAACCCGAGATTTCGGTTGTTCTCGATCAGGTTCGCCAGGAAGGGCCTTCGAGCAGACTTACGACGTTCAAGAAACTCTTGGGAGAAAAGGAACTGAAGAGGCTGGTCGAGGAATCGGCCAAGGGGATGTTGGAGAAGGGCTGGAAACTGAAGAAGGATGGTAAGGCGGAGGAGGGGATTGCGATCGTTCGCAAAGCAGCGGAAAAGTATCCCGAACACTCCTATGCGGAGATCTTTCTGGGAGACCTTCTCCGAGCAGCGGGCGATTCAGAGGGTGCGAAGGCGGCCTATGAGGAGGCGCTGAAGCGCAATCCCGCAAATCAACTGGCTTATCCGCGGCTGGGGGATTTGGCCTATGACGAAGGCGAATTTCTCGAAGCGGCTCGGGATTACGCCCGTGGTATCGACCTTCTCCAGGGCCGGTGGGACCAGGTGGACATTCTGGATCGCACCGCTGTGGCTTTGGCGCGGGAAGGGCGGCATGAGGATGCCGTCGCTCTGCTCGACAAATGGATCGATCTGAATCCGAATGCTCCGGAGGCGTTCGAACTCACGGTCCGTCGAGCGGGGATACTTGCCGACGCCAAAAAGACGCACGAAGCCGAGATGGTCCTGCGGAAGTTGGTGGAGAAGAACAAGGAAAGCGCGGCGGGATACATCGTGTTGCATACGTTTTACAAGGAGCGGGGAAACGAAAAGAAGGCTCGACAGGTTCTCAATGACGGTATCGTTGTTCTGGAGTCGGCGCGCGATCGCGATCCGCTTAACGCTGCCTATTACCGCGACCTGGCCCGGCTTTACCGGATGGCGGGACGGGAAAGGGATGCGGTCAAGGCTCTTCTGGACGGGGGAATGTTGACTGTTGAAAAGCGGTATTTCTCCGACGCGCTTTTTGCTGCGGGGCAGGAAACAGTGGCCTACCGCGTGGTGCAGGCATGGGTTGAAGCAGAACCGCGGAATCCGGAGGCGCTGCTCTCCTACGGCTGGGTTTCAGCGAGGCTCGGCCGCAATCTTGATGATGCCTTGGCCAAAATTTCCGCGTTGGAGGAGATCTATCCCGAGTTGGACAAGGCCCCGATTCTTCGTACCCGTGGTTATCTTCGGTTTGCGAAAGGGGAATATGAGAAAGCAATAGCGGACTTTCGCGAAGTGCTCAAAGGGAAAGACGTCGCGCAAGCCGGGTTCTTCCACAGGCTTTGGGGGTTGGCGGCGGAGCAGTTGGGACGGAAAGCGGAGGCGAAGGAACACTTTAAGAAGGCCTTGGAACTTGATCCCGAGGGCAACGCCGACCTTCGCTCGCGTGTCGGCTGATTGAAAGAAACGGAATCCACGCGGAGAATGGGTTGAAAAACGTGTTCGTCTTTTTCAGGGATGATGAGGCGGATGTTGTTGGGGAAATTACGTTCGGCGAACGTAACGATTCTCGCTCCCGGTACTGCGCTTTGCGAAGCGGAGCCGGTGCCGGGACGCGGGCAATTTTACGGCGGCATGATAATACCAAGTGGAATTACCATGCGGAATACCGCGGAAGGTTGGTTCTGAAAAACCGGTGATGAAGACGATGAACAAAGGAATAAGCGTGAATAACGGAGTGTTTTCCCTCGATACCAAGGGAGGCGGAGACGGAATCGTTCTTTCCGCCCCCGGCCTGGAGGATCCGTTCACTACCGGTTGATCGGGACCTCCGGACCGCAGGGAGGTCTTGAACGATGACGGATTTTTTACAGCACCTTGCGGGCATGGTGTCCGAGATGACGCCATCCCAGTTCTATTCCTTCTTTCTTCTTGCCATCGCTGCTTCGGGGGTCTTCGGATATTTCTTCCGGAGATTCCAGGAGTGGAAGGAGGAGACGACGGCGCACAGCCGGGCGAAGCAGATCATCGAGACGGCAAAGCGGGAGGCTGAGGTTCGGAAGCGGGAGGCTGTCCTCGAGGGAAAGGACGAGATCCTGCGTCAACGCCGGAAACAGGAGAAGGAGATCGACCGGCAGAGGACGGAACTGAAGCGTTTCGAGGAGAAACTGCGAAGTCGGGAAAAGGGGGTCAAGGATCGGGAAGAGAACATAAGTCGGCTCGAAGCAAGTCTCAAGCAGTTGCAGAAGGATTTAGGGGAGGAACGGGACCGGTTGGAGAAGCAGAAGGCGGAGGTGACGGCGCAGATGGAAAAACTGGCCGGTCTCAGTGCCGCGGAAGCGAAGGCGGAGATGGTCAAGATGGTGGAAGACGAGGCGCGTGCGGAAGCGGCGGCTCTGGTACGGAAGATCGAGCAGGAGGCGGAGAAGACCGCGGAGGAGAAGAGCCGGAGGATCTTGACCATTGCTCTGGAGCGGTACGCGTCGGACGTGACGACCGAGCGGACGGTGACGACGGTTCCGCTGCCTTCGGATGACCTCAAAGGGCGGATTATCGGCCGGGAAGGCCGCAACATCCGGGAATTCGAGCGGCTCAGCGGAGTCGAACTGATCATCGACGACACGCCGGAAGCCGTCAGCGTCTCATGTTTCGATCCGGTTCGGCGAGAGGTGGCGCGTTTGGCTCTGACGAAACTCGTCGCGGACGGACGGATTCATCCGACGCGGATCGAGGAGGTTCTGGAGAAGGCGCGGCGTGAGACGGAAGAGGCGATGCGGCGTGCGGCGGACGAAGCGGCGTACGAGTTGGGAATCCACAACCTGCGTCCGGAGATCATAGAAATCCTGGGGCGCTTGCGCTTTCGGACCAGTTACGGCCAGAATGTCTTGGCTCACTCGAAAGAAGTGGCGCACATCGGAACGATGATTGCGACGGAGATGGGGTTGAACGTGGAGGTTTGCAAACGGGCGTGTTTGTTGCATGACATTGGGAAGGCGGTGGATCACGAGGTCGAGGGTCCGCACGCGCTCGTGGGCGCGGATCTCTTGAAGCGTTACGGAGAGGCTCCGATCGTGGTCGATGCGGTGGCTGGACACCATGGGGATACGGAGCAGTCCCTGGAGGCGGTGATCGTGCAGGTCGCGGATGCCATCTCCGCGTCACGTCCCGGCGTGCGGTTGGAGAGCGCCGAGCATTACGTCAAGCGGCTCGAGACGCTCGAAAACCTGGCGAAGGAAGAGGAAGGAGTCAGCAAGGCATACGCGATACAAGCCGGGCGCGAGGTGCGGGTCCTTGTGAACCATTCGAAGGTGGACGATCAGAAGGCGAAGAAGATCGCGAAGAGGATCGCGAGAAAGATCGAATCGGAGTTGAGTTATCCGGGGCAGATCCGCGTTACGGTGATTCGCGAGACGAAATTTACGGATTACGCACGCTGAGACAAAAGGTGTCATTCTTACAGTTTGACAGTTTCAGACCAGGTTGGAGAACCTGCACGCTCCATTTTCTCCTGCCCTTTCCTTCCCTTCCCCCTTTTTCCTTGCCGCTCCAGGTGGCTCACCATGTACCTGTGCATTCCCACGCGATGCAGACGAGAGCGCGTGAAAAAAGAATACCTTGGATTTGTCCTCAGGAGGTCGAGGTTCCCGAGGTGTGGCGAAGGTATCTCTGGGATTACCCGGATGGATTCGCTCCTCTCGAAAAACTGCTCGTTCGCGTTCTGGAACATGGAGACTTCACGGAGATATCGCAACTTTACTCCCGGTATCCGAAGGAAACATTCGAGACGGCAAATCGATACTCCGTCAGACGCGGGGTACGATACTGGTTGAGACGATGGAATGAAGGAAAGGATTAACAGACTTAGGGGACTGGCGAAACGGGTCGGGGAGACATTTCCGGAATTCCATCTCGCGGGCGGCTCGGCCGTGATGTTCCGGCATCGGTACCGGGAGAGCATCGACCTCGATTTCTTTTACGAGAAGGAGTTTTCTTTTCGAAGGGTTTCGACGAAGGCGCGTTCTTTTTTCGATGTGGAGTCGGAGACGGAGGGGATCGACAATATCGATTTGTGGATCGAGGGCGTTAAGGTTTCGTTTGTTTTCTTTCCCTTTTCACGGATCGATCCGATCGAGAAGTGGGAAGGGATCCGAATGGCCTCCGACTACGATATTTTTCTCAATAAAATCTACGCGGCCGGGCGGCCGATCGAACCGAAGGATCCGGTTGATGCGGCCTTCCTCTACAACCGGCACGGCTGGGCGAAGGCCGAGATCAAGCGCGATTTCGAGCGGAAGTTTCCGGATCAGTCGTACGAGATATTTCTGGGCGCGCTTCTTTCGTTCGACGATTACCCTGGGATTTCCTCGGAGACGATGGAGATACTGATGGTCCTTGGCGGAGTAGTACAACGTACCTTTATATTGGAGCACGGTATTGGAGCCCGGATGCTCTTGTCCGAGACATCCCAATCCCCCATGACCGGCTCTGTGGGGTTCGCGCTCCGTTACCGTTTCATGTGGAGCGTAGACACTCCTGTCTGCGCCATGCCGATCACCCCACCGCAGGTTGGAGAACCTACCCTCCATGCCAAGCCTATATCCCGCTCTTATTTCTGCAGGCAGGATGCCTTCGCTCCCGGGTTGGAGAACCTGCGCTGCATTTCCTTTTGCCCTTTCCTTCTTCCTTTTTCCTTCTGCATCTTGCCTTCTTCCTCACCTTTCTCTTCTGTGGCAATTCTTTCTTTTTGCGGGATCCTGGAGAACTCCGGTAAAGATTCTGATTTGCGGTGACGGAATTCGATCGTTCGGTTATGACGGAAATCTTATGATGAACAAGATCAGCGGGCGTTTGCGTGATTTTTTTCGGATCGGCCGGAGGTAATCCCGTCCCCCGTTTTTTCCTCGTGTCATACGTTGATTTATTGTTTATTCTTTGCCAGCAAGGGCGTGACAGGTGCTCAATCAACAGAACCGGTATAAGTTGCTGGTTCTCTTCGTGTTTTGGGTAGAAAAGGCAGTGAGACGTGACGGAAGGGAAGACGGCGATATGAGTGCGAGGATTCGGATCGGGGGAAAAGGGCTCGGACGATGATCGCGTCGGCGGCTTCGGCGGCCTCCCGAGCGCGAAAGAAGCCGGAACTGACCCGCGTTCTCTTCGTGGGAGACGTTGTCGGTCGTCCGGGCCGCCGCGCGCTCGAAGAACTCCTTCCCGGAGTTGTGGAGAGATTTGAACCGGAGCTGGTGATCGCCAACATCGAGAACGCGGCGGGAGGACGAGGGCTGACCGCACGGGTTTTTCAAGAAATCGAGAAATCGGAAGTGGATGTCTTCACTTCGGGGAATCACATTTGGGAGAAGAAGGATATTCTCGAGATTTTGGAGAGGAATATCCACGTTCTTAAACCGGTGAATTCCGGAAGGAGGACGCCGGGGCGCGGATTTGGGATCTTTCCGGGGAGGAACGGGAGGAAGATCGGTGTGGTCAACGCGATGGGGAGGATTTTTATGGACCCGAACTTCGTGGAAGGATCGCCGTTCGACGCGGTGGAGCGGACATTGGAGGTGATCGGCGCGCAGACGCACGTTACGGTCGTGGATTTTCACGCCGAGGCGACGTCGGAGAAGCAAGCACTGGGGTGGTATCTCAACGGCCGCGTTTCCGCGGTGGTGGGGACGCACACTCACGTCCAGACGGCGGACGAGCAGATTTTGAGTCAAGGCACGGCCTATATTACGGATGTGGGGATGACAGGACCTCGGGATTCTGTTATAGGTATGAGTAAGAAAGCGGTGATCGAAAGGTTCATGGCCGGGGTTCCGCGGCGGCTTGACGTGGCGCGGACGGGGCGGCTGATTCTTTCGGCGGTAGTCGTCGAGGTGGACTACCGGACCGGCCGAGCGCTTTCCATCACCCGGATCCAGGAGGTCCCGCAGACGTGACAGTATTGAAGGTTTCCGCAAAATCGAATCCCGCTTCCGTGGCGGGGGCATTGGCCAGTATGATCCGGGAGACGGGGAAGGGTGAGATGCAGGCCATCGGTGCTGGTGCCATCAATCAAGCGGTGAAGGCGATTGCGATCGCCCGAGGATACGTGGCACCCAACGGGATCGATCTTGTTTGCCGTCCCGCCTTCGTCGATATCAAGATCGACGACAGGGAGAAGACAGCGATAAAATTCTTCCTCGCCAGCGTGTGAACTCTTTTTCTTCGGCGCCTGTCGAGGCCGGTGCTTTGTCTCCCCTTTCGGTGACCCAGGTGACCCGCATCGTGAAGAGACTGATCGAGGGCGAGGAACGGCTTTCGCATGTCGCGGTTCTCGGAGAAATCTTCAACTTCAAGAGGCACACCAGCGGGCACATCTATTTTTCCCTCAAGGACAAGGGGTCCGTTCTCAACTGCGTCTTTTTCCGCGGCCGGAACAGCACGTTGACCTTCAAGCCCGCGGAGGGGATGGAGGTGATTGCGGAGGGGCAGGTTCAGGTTTACGAAAAGGGGGGGCGTTACCAGTTGAATGTGGCGCGGATGATCGAGAGCGGGACGGGAGCGTTATATCGCAAGTACGAGGAGATCAAGAAGCGGCTGGTTGCGGAGGGATTGACGAGCGCCGATCGAAAACGGCCTCTGCCGCCGTTTCCGCGCCGGATCGGTTTGGTCTTCTCTCGGGACAGCGCCGGGCTTCGGGACATTCTGAAGGTTTTGCGGAGGAGGTATCCTCTGGCAACCGTTCTGATCCGGTCGGTGCCGGTCGAGGGAGCGGAGGCGGCGCCGGAGATCGTGCGGGGCTTGCGCGAGATCGCCGAACGGGGCGGAGTGGATGTCGTTGCCGTCGGTCGCGGGGGAGGGTCCATCGAGAGCCTTTGGGCTTTCAACTCCGAGGAGGTCGCCCGGACGATCGCGGGTCTTCCCATGCCTGTTGTGACGGCGATCGGACACGAGACGGACACAACGATCGCCGATCTCGTGGCGGACCGGCGCGCGGCGACCCCGACGGAGGCGGCGGAATTGATGACTCCGTCGCGTGAGGAACTTCTCCAGCGCTTGGAGTCCCATCGGTGGACTTTGCGGGATCTGCTGGTGCGACGGATCGAAAGCCACGGGAGCCATCTCTCTCAACTCCGAAGAATTCTCAGATCGCCGGGGAGGGAGATCGATTCTCGGATTCAACGAATCAGTGAACTTCTGGAACGCCTCCATATCCGTGCCCACGCCGCTATGGAAGGGTACGATCGGAGGTTGGAGCGGGCCGGGGCGGTTCTGATGCGTCGGACTCCGCGGGGAGTCTTGATGGAGTTTTCGATGCGGTTGCAATCGTCGTTCAAGTCGCTTGCGGCGGGGCTGCGCCGCCACCGGGAACGTCACGAAAACCGGTTACGGTTTGTCCGCGGGCGCCTCGATGCACGGAAACATTGGAAACGGCACGAATCCCGCCTGGGGCTTGCTCGCGCCCGCCTCGACGCGCTCAATCCCACCGCGATTTTGAGGCGGGGGTATGCTGTCGTATTTCGAGAGGGACGGTCCGTCCGTGCCGCGGCGGAGGTGGCCGTCGGTGAGCGAGTGGACGTCCGTCTGTTTCAGGGGGGGTTGAGGTGTCGAGTCGAGGAAAGGAAGGTGGAGGAATGATGGCGAAGAGAAAGCCGGAGGAAACCGGAAAGGGCGGGAAGGGAAAAGGAAAGACGTTCGAGGAGTTGTTGGAGGAACTGGAACGGGTGGTGGCCGAGTTAGAGAAAGAGGATGTGCCGCTTGAAGAAGCCATTCATCTGTACGAAAAGGGAATCAAACTTCACGCGGAATCCTCGAAAATGCTCAATCGTGCGCGGTTGAGGATTGAGGAATTGGAAAAACGGATCGCCGGGGAAGAGGAAGGGATAAGCGAAGGAACCGAGGAGGAGGAAGATGGCGAGGAAGGGGGGGATGATCTCTTCAGCGTCGCCGCTCTTTCCGACGATGATGACGGCGTAACGTTTTAGAATGGATTCGTGCCGATTAATTTCAAACAGAGTATTACGGTGGGGGGGCCGGTTTTCCCATCCTCGGAGTTCGCTGTGAATTTTTGGAAAGCGCGGCGGGAACAATTCAATGTTAACATGTGTGATCATTCAAGGAAGAGAGTGAAAAATCCGTGAAGGAATTTCTGATTCAGGTCGGAGAGGGGCTGCTGTCTCGGTCACGGGGAGATTTCCAGGAGGGGGGCAGGGTGGGCGAGGCGGCGTGGTACGTTCTCGAAGGAGGGGGGAAGAGGCTTCGGCCGGGGCTTCTTCTTGGGACGGTTTGCGCTTTACGGAATATCCGGTTGGAGGAGGTGGGGGAACATGCTTGGCGAGCCGCGAAAGCCTTCGAATACATTCACACCTATTCGCTGATTCACGACGATCTTCCGCTCTTGGACGATGACGCTTTGCGGAGAGGGAGACCGTCCTGCCACAAGGTTTTCGGCGTTGCGACGGCGGTTCGCGCGGGGCTTTTTCTTCTCGGTGCGGCCTTTCTGGCTCTGGATCCTCTGGAGGAGGGGTTTCGGATTCCAATGGTTCGGTTATTGGAAGGAGCGGCGGGGGTTCGGGGAATGGTGGGAGGACAGGCGTTGGACATATTGGGGGAAGGACGGGAGGCCACGGGCGAGCGGTTGGAGGAGATTCATCTTGGAAAGACCGCGTCGTTGATCCGGGCGTCTCTAGTCGGAGGGGCGATTGTCGCTCGTGCTCCCGGGGAGACGATCGCGGCGATGGGCGAGGTGGGGCGGGCGGCGGGGCTGGCTTTTCAGATTGTTGACGATCTGCTCGATGTTTCCTCGACGGAAGAAGCGATGGGAAAACCGGTCGGAGCGGACGGCGAACATAAGAAGACGACATATCCGAGTGTCTTGGGGATTGAGGAGTCGCGCCGGCGTGCGGCGGAACTGATTGAAAGGTCCGTCGAAGGGTTGAAGAAATGCGATGCGGAGAGTACTATATTGACTGAGTTGTTACGTTTCGTGTTTGAGAGGCGATCTTGATGAGAGGAGGGGGAATGAAGAGGAAGCCGTCATCGAGTGAAGAAGGGGCACGGAAGATGAAACTGTTGAAGCGGATCGAAAGTCCGGCCGATCTGAAGGCGCTTTCCATCGAGGAATTGAAGGAGTTGGCGGCGGAGATACGGCGGTATATTATTGAGGTAACCTCGGTTCGCGGCGGGCACCTTGGGGCTCCGCTCGGAGCGGTCGAGTTGACGTTGGCGGTCCACAAGGTTTTCGACGCTCCTCGGGACAAGATTATCTTCGATGTGGGGCACCAGGGGTACGCTCACAAGATCATCACGGGGCGGCGGGACGTCTTTCCGACATTGCGTTCGTACAAAGGGATCGCCGGGTTTTTGAAACGTTCCGAGAGCGAGTACGATTGTTACGGAGCCGGTCATGCCTCCACCTCGATCTCGGCCGCCGTCGGTTTCGCCCAGGCTCGTGATCTGCGGGGATCGGACGAGAAGGTCGTTGCCATCATCGGCGACGGCGCGATGACGGGCGGCCTTGCCTACGAGGGGCTCAACAACGCCGGAGACCTCGGAACGGATATCCTCGTTATTCTCAACGACAATATGATGTCGATCGCGGAGAACGTCGGCGCGGTTTCAAATTTTCTCAATCGCCTCCTGACAGCTCCTCTTTACCATCGCGCCAAGGACGACATCGAGGATCTTCTTAATCATCTGAACGAGAAAGCGCTGATTGACAAGCGTTTTCCCACGATCGCAAAACTGGGAAATCAGATTCTCGACAAAGCTCATAAGCTCAAGGAAAGTCTCAAGCATATGGTCCTTCCGAACATTCTTTTCGAGGAATTGGGATTTACGTATTACGGACCGATCCCCGGCCACGACCTCTCGGTTTTGATTCCGATGCTGGAACAGATCAAGAAGATGCGGGGCCCGATTCTCCTTCACACGATTACACAGAAAGGCAAGGGGGTCGAATGGGCGGAGACGCATCCCGAGAAATATCATGGTGCCAAGCCGGGCTACAACCCGGAGACAGGGGAGGTAGTGAAGAAGGGAAGCGGGGGTTCGGTTCCGACATGGACGGCGGTCTTTTCAGAGGAATTGATTGCGATGGCGCGGGAGAACAAGGATATCGTGGCGTTGACCGCGGCGATGCCCAGCGGGACGGGACTGGACAAGTTCCGGAAGGTCTTTCCGGAGAGGTGTTTCGATGTAGGGATCGCGGAAGGGCACGCCGTCGTGGCGGCGGCCGGGATGGCCGCGGCGGGACTCCGACCCGTCGTCGCCGTCTATTCCACCTTCCTTCAAAGAGCCTTCGATATGATCATTCATGACGTCGCGATTCAGAATCTCCCTGTCTTCTTCGCGATGGATCGCGGGGGCATCGTCGGAGACGACGGCGAGACACATCAAGGGGTCTTCGATATGGCGTATATGCGTATGATACCGAATATGACGGTGATGGTTCCGAAGGACGATGCCGAGTTACGGGCGATGATGCGACTGGGCTTGAGTCTGCCGGGACCGGCGTCGGTACGGTATCCGCGAGGAAGCGCCTTCGGTATAACGAAACTCACTTCACCGGTGCGCCGAGGTCGGGCGGAGCGATTGCGGGAAGGTCGCGACGCAGTGATCCTTGCGTTCGGTCCCGCAGCGCTCGAGGCGCTCGAGATCGCCGAGGAGCTCGAGGAATCGGAAAAACTTTCCGTCGGCGTCGTCAATATGCGTTTCGTCAAACCCCTCGATCTTCCCCTCCTTCTCGAATTGGCCCGCGAGGTTCCCCGGATGGTGACGATCGAAGAGGGAGTTCTTGCGGGCGGGGCCGGTTCGGCGGTGGCTGAAGCGCTCGCGGACGCGGGAGCCAAGGTCGTCTTGAGACGTATTGGAGTTCCAGACCGCTTTGTTGAGCATGGAGTTCCGGAACTCGTGAAGAACGATCTTGGTATGGGGAAGGAAGACATTCGACGTGCTGTTCTCGAGGTCGTGCGGGCCGCCGCGCCTCTTTCTGTATGACACGATTTTATCTTTTTCGTGATGGCGAGGTTGACGGCCCGTACGAGGGAAATGACTTAGTGGGTCGGGTGCGGGCGGACGAACCGGTCTGTGTCGAGGGGGAAGCGGAATGGAGGGAAGCGAGTGCTTTTCCCGAACTCTTTGGTTCATCGGCCGTTTCCCCGCCTCTTCCGGCGACGAACAATCCGGGACAATCGGAAAGGAGCGAGAGTGTTGCTGTGGAGGCGGGATCAACCTCGTCGCCGGTCGCACAACCTTCCGTTCCGGCGGAGGAAAAAAAAGGGACGGAAGGCGGGATCGATCTCGAACGTCTCGAAAAAATCTGCCGTGCGGCGGGGGACGATCTTCTCCTCCGCCAAAAGAAGAAGCACTGGAGGGAATACTATCCGAGCGAGCAAGCGGTGATCGAGAAAGAAATCTTGCGGCGGAATCTTTAGGAATGGCACGGATACGGCGCGCGTACGATGTCCGGGGATGCACCGTGGTTACGGAGAAGAGAAAAAAAGAAGAGATGAAACGGCGGACGTGCTTCGTTTCCGGGCGATTTCTCTTTACCAGAGGCGAACGAATGCCTCTTTCGTTCCTTAGGAAATTGAATGCTGATCGCCGAGCGGGTATTTGTAGTGGGCAGAGCCCACAGGCTTCGCCCGTCGGAGATCTCTTTCTTCAGCGGTGCACACATTCGTAAAGGGAAGATGACGTGAAATCAACGGCTCACTGGGTTCTCCGATGCGAGAACCTCAGAAAAACCTTTCGTATTCACCGCACGGGAGAGCGGTTTTGGCACTGGGACCGGAGAATCGTGACGGCGCTCGAGGGAGTGACGTTGGAGATTCCGAGGGGAAGGTTTCTGGCAATGTATGGTCCCAATGGTTCCGGGAAGACGACCTTCTTGCGTTTGGCGGCCGGGATTCTCGAACCGGATTCCGGACGGATTCATCGTGCTGTGGAGGAAATTTTTTACGGTCCGACGCAGGAACGCCAATTTTACGAGCGCCTGACGGGGTATCAGAATCTCCGATTCTTCGCCCGCCTTTCAGCGGATCCGGTGTCCGGTATTGAGGAAGCGATGCTACGGGCGGGGTTGGAGAGAGATGCGATTCATCAGCCGGTCTGGACTTATTCGACGGGAATGAGGATTCGTTTGAGCGTGGCGCGAGCGCTGCTTACCCGTGCATCGTTATTGTTATTGGACGAGCCGACGCGTTCGATCGACGAAGAGGGGCGAGCAATCGTTCTTGCGATGATTCGCGGTCTGGCGCGGAAGGGAAGAAGTATTATGGTTGCGACCCATGACCCCGAGGTGCTGGCGGAGGCGGAGGGACGAATTGAATGCCGCGCGGGCCGTTTTGGAGCGATTCAATATACGAGGGGGGACGGGTGAAAGAGCTCTTTTCGATGACGGAAAAGACGGGGGGACACGGCCGAGCCGAGAGACGGCGGGGAATGGGGAGAGACTTCTGGACGGCGCTCTACGCTCTGATGGAGCGGGATATGGCGGGTCGTGTCGCCTACAGACTCAGTTTTCTCATCAGCGGCCTTTCTGCGCTCCTTTTCTTCGTGGCGCTCTTCTACGTCGCGAAACTCGTCGATTCCAAACTGCTCAACGGAAGCGATTACTTTACCTTTGCCGTGATCGGCGTGGTGGTTTACGGCACAACAGCCGGGGTGGTTTACGCGCCGAGAGCGTTTCTGATGAGGGAATTCGGGAATGGTACGTTGGAGATAATCTTGAGTCTTCGTATCTCCTTGCTGACGCTTCTGAATGCGTCTGTCGTTCGTGAGATCGGACAGAACGTTTTCAAGGCCGTTTTTGTCTTGAGCGTTTTGCTTTCGTTGGGAGGGCATCTTCGTCTGGAACGATTAGCGGCGGTTATTCCGATCCTGTTGCTCGCCCTCCCGGCTTCCTTGGGCTTGGGGTTCTTCCAAGCGGGTCTGGAGATGAGGTTGCGCAAACTGGGGAGAGTCGCGACGATTCTCGGCGGTGCGGGAGCGGTTCTCACGGGCGTCTATTTTCCCGTGAGTCTCCTTCCGAATTTCCTCGAGCGATTTGCCGAACTCCTCCCGGCGACCCACGCGATAAACGCCGCGCGGGCGCTGCTCGCTCATGGCAGATGGGATACTGCGGCTCTTACGGTTCTGGGGATTCAGAGCCTTCTTTATCTTCCGGTGGGCTTGTTTGTCCTTGAATCGGGGTACCGTGCTCTTCTGCGAGAGGGAACGTATCTAACGTATTGAGAACGGGGGGTCAAACAAGACCACGGAAAACGCGGGAAGAAGGGAAACCACGGAAGACACGGAAAAAAGAGAAAATCAAAAGTCAAAAGGCAAAAGGAAAAATGGAACAGGAGATGTAGAGCGCAGACTCTCCAGTCTGCGAATTGCCGATTCGTCCGTGGTGTCATTCCGAGGCGGGCGTGATGCCCGACGAGGAATCCATCACGGTAGCCAACCCGACCCCGGCAGGGGGTACCGGATCAATTGGTTTCCTCGTGAAGCCTGTCCCGAGCGGATGCGAGGGACTTGGAATGACACGTGGGTGCGGAATACCACCCGGAGAGAATTACTTGGCGCTAACGCCTTGGAATGATGCAGAGGAGAAAAAAAGCACTTCAAACCAGGTTACGTGGCTGTAATGATGAAGAAGTGGAGGAAGACAGGCGTTTTGCGAAGTTCTGAGTGGAGCAAGCGAAGAAATTTGCAGACGGCAAATTTCAAAGGAGAAAGGCGTTTTTAACGGCAAGGAATCTTCGGAGGATTCTGTGGGAGTTCAAAGGCCGCCTGCAAATCCTGATCTACAGCGGTCGGCGGCGGGAATGAGTGGTCGAGAGGGAGGTTTGAAATGGACCGGGGAGAGAAGAAATACTGCGGAGCGATGCTGATAGTTGTCTTGTTCCTTGTTGCATGCGGAAAAGAACCCGAGGAGAGTCTCCGTCTTGACGAATTAAAGGATGGAAAGATTGCCTCGCTGGCTCCGGGAATGTCCCTGAATAAGGTGCTTTCGGAGATGGGGGAACCGGCGTTGCAATACGCCAAGCCGTTTTCTTCGGAATTCGTCTATTATTACCCGACAAAATCCATTCTCGTGGAATTCACCAAGGATATTGAAGATTTACCGGTGGTGACGGCTGTGGAGGCTATCCTTTCCGAGGATGTTCTTCCGGAGAGGGTGCGGAATTCGGCCGCGGCCGCGCAGGCGGTGTATCCGAAAAAGCGTTTTCCCGTCAGAGAACTCCCGGGGGAATCTTTAGGTCACGGTGAATATCTCGTGTGCAATACCCTTTTATTGGATGTTAAGACGACCCCGGACGGCCGATTTGTCAAAAGCATCGAACTTTCCCTTTATACTCCGTCGCCCTCCGTTTCCCGTAGTACAACGACGGCCACGACGACGATTTACCCTTCGGGAACGTCAGAGGCATCTCTGGAGTTCTCCACCGTGCCGGCGGCGACCGTGCTGCGGCAATCGATCCCGTTCGGAGTCATATCTCCGGACGAAAAACGTATCGCTTTTAAAGTCGGGAACGGCCATACACCGTATGTTCACGTGTTGGAATTCGAAGAGCCTGAGATGGTTCTGGCAATAAGATTTCCTGATCGCGAAAGCGGTTTCTGTTGGCACCCGGACGGGCGATTTCTCGCCGTGGGGACGAAAGATAACGGACTCTGGATCGTGAATATCGAGGACCGAACGGGGTACCAAATCACAAACAACGGTTCGGATATAGCGCCGGCCTGGTCGCCGGACGGAAGAAAGATATTTTTCAGCCTCCATGGCGGCGATGATTTGGCCTCCGTAACGGTTCCGGGGGGCCTTTTTCAACGGTTGACATTTACACCTCGGTTTCCGACGGAAAGCGGAGTCACTGTCGATCCGACGGGGAGAAGAATATGTTTTCAGACTCGAAAGTCTTCCGCAGTGCTGGAAGATCTAGCGTTTTTGGACATTTCTACGGGAGAAATTATTCCCTTCAAAGCAAGCCGGAGTGCGATCGAGGCTCATCCCGCTTGGTCGCCGGACGGAAGGTGGATCGCTTATGACCTGAGCAGAAAAGGAGAGAACAGCAACAATTCCGACATTTACATTTCGTCGCCGGATGGGAAGAGGACCCGCCGTATCACGCGCGGTCCGGAGCAAAAGTTTAATCCACACTGGTTTTCCGATTCCCGACGTATTCTTTTTTCCCGAATGCAAGGGGGAAGAGCGGCGCTACGAGTCATCGACATTCGAACCTTGAGGGAAAGGCCGCTGTTTCCCGCCTACGAAAATACGGGAAACGCTCTGCGCGAAATCATTTACTGACGTCGTTCCGGGAAGGAAGTGGAACGACTGACAAAATGAGGAAACATTTCTCCAAGTTACCTCAGAATTAGAATTTCGTCTTAAGGTAACGGTGGGCCGCGGCGGCCGCTCGCCGCCCCTCGGTGATCGCCCACACCACGAGAGATTGTCCGCGACGCATATCTCCGGCCGCAAAGATTCCGGGAATATTCGTCATAAAATGCATATCCGTGGCGACGTTACCGCGGTTGTCGAGCGCAATGCCGAAGCGGGAAAGCATTCCGTCCGTTTCCGGTCCAAGGAAGCCCATTGCGAGGAGAACAAGATCGGCGTCGAGTGTGAATTCGCTTCCCGGGACTTCCTCCATTCGAAAACGACCCGAGGCGTCCTTCTTCCAATCAACTTTAACGCAACGGAGCCGCTGCACCTTTCCCCCTTCACCTTCGAAGGCTTTGGTATTCACGGACCAGAGCCGCTTGCAGCCTTCTTCGTGAGAAGAGGAGGTCCGGAGGATCCGCGGCCACTCGGGCCAGGGATTCTCCAATGTTCGTTCGCGGGGCGGTTCCGGGAGGATCTCGATCTGGGTGACCGAGGCGGCCTTCTGGCGAATGGAAGTTCCGACGCAGTCGCTTCCGGTATCCCCCCCGCCGATAACGACAACGTTTTTCCCCTCCGCGGTAATGCTTTTCTCGGGGGGAATGATCTCTCCCGCAACGCGACGATTTTGTTGGGGAAGAAACTCCATCGCGAAATGGATGCCGCGCAGGTCACGGCCCGGCACGGAGAGATCGCGCGGTTTCGTGGCTCCGCCGGCGAGAATGATCGCATGGAATTCGTTCCGAACCCAGTCGCATTCCACGTTCTTTCCAACCTCGGCGTTCGTTCGAAAGATCACCCCTTCCGCTCGGATCTGGTCGAGGCGGCGTTGGACGATGGACTTGGAGAGTTTGAAGTCGGGAATCCCGTAAGTAAGGAGGCCGCCGATCCGGTCCGCGCGTTCGAAGAGTGTAACCGTATGTCCGAAACGGTTGAGTTGCTGAGCGGCGGCCAGGCCGGCGGGGCCGCTTCCGATGACCGCGACGCGTTTCCCCGTTCGGTAGGTGGGCGGCCGAGGCACAACGAGGCCCAGATCAAAGGCTTTTTCGGCGATGAAGTATTCGTTCTGTTTGATGGCAACGGCCGGTTCATTGATGCCAAGGACGCAGGATGTTTCGCAGGGAGCCGGGCAGACGCGGCCGGTGATCTCGGGGAAATTGTTCGTGGCATGGAGCCGTTCCACCGCTTCTTCGAAGCGTCCGCGATAGACCAGATCGTTCCATTCGGGAATAAGGTTTCCGAGCGGACACCCGGAATGGCAGAAGGGAACCCCGCAATCCATACAGCGCGCTCCCTGCCGTCGCACTTCCACTTCGGGCTGCGGAAATTCGATCTCGCGGAAGTCGCGAATTCTCTCTTCAACCGGCCGCCTCCGAAAGGCGGTCCGTTCAATGGTGAGAAAGCCGCGGGGATCACCCATAACGCCTATGCCTTTCCCGCGCCCACGGCAACGGCCGGTTGTGACTTTACGCCTTCCGTCGTTTCCTTCCGGCGACGTTCCGCAAGCACTCTCTTGTAATCGTGCGGCATCACCTTCACGAAACGACCGACGGCGTCATCCCAAGCGTCGAGAATCTTTTGCCCCGGCGTGCTCCCCGTATATTGGATGTGACGGGCGATGAGTTGCTTGACGAAGGCGATTTCTTCTTCCTCCGCGAGAGATTCCAGACCGACCATCGCCGTGTTGCATTTTGCGGGGAAGGTGCCGTCGGCGTCATAAACATAGGCTATCCCCCCGCTCATCCCGGCGGCGAAATTTCTTCCGGTCGGGCCCAGAACGATGACGCGACCGCCGGTCATATATTCGCATCCATGGTCACCCACCCCCTCAACGACGGCGTGGGCTCCCGAATTCCGCACGGCGAATCGCTCCCCCGCGCGCCCCCGCGCGAAGAGTTCCCCGCAAATGGCTCCGTACAGGACGACGTTCCCCACGATGATATTTTCTTCGGGAAGGAAAGCGGCTTCTTCCTCCGGCTTTACTATGATCCGTGCCCCGGAGAGTCCCTTCCCGAGGTAGTCGTTGGCATCGCCGATGAGTTCCAAGGTGAGCCCGGCGGCGCCCCACGCTCCAAACGACTGGCCCGCCGATCCACGAAAGGTGAAATGTATCGTGTCCTCGGGGAGCCCCGCGTGGCCGTACCGGCGGGCGATTTGTCCCGAAAGCATCGTGCCCGTGGTGCGATCGACGTTGCGGATCGAAAGTTCTTTGCGCACTTTTTCGCCGCGTTCCAGAGCCGGTTTCGCCAACGCAATGAGTTTCTTATCGAGAACGTCTGCGGTGCCGTGGTCCTGCGGAGCGACACAGCGTGCGGGAATGGATCGGGGAACGCGCTGGCGGTGGAGGAGGGCCGAGAGATCAAGGTGTTTTGCTTTCCAATGGTCCGTCTCGACCGGTTCCAGCCTGTCGGTTCTTCCTACCATCTCATCGACCGTGCGGAACCCAAGATCCGCCATAATCCGACGCAGATCCTCGGCCAGAAAGAAGAAGAAGTTGACAACCCGTTCCGGTGTTCCGGCAAATTTCCGTCGCAGTTCGGGATCCTGGGTCGCAATTCCGACGGGGCAGGTGTTGAGATGACATTTCCGCATCATTATACAACCCATCGTAATGAGGGGGAAGGTGGAGAAACCGAATTCCTCGGCCCCCAACAACGCCGCAATAGCAAGGTCCCGCCCGGTAGTGAGTTTTCCATCGACCTGGACGCGGATGCGGCCTCGGAGGTCGTTGCGGACAAGGACCTGGTGGGTTTCGGAAAGCCCCAGTTCCCACGGAGTTCCGGCGTGCCGAATGGAAGATATGGGAGAGGCACCGGTTCCTCCGTCGTAGCCGCTGATGAGAACCATATCCGCCTTCCCCTTGGAAACTCCGGCGGCAATCGTTCCGACGCCGGTTTCGGAAACCAATTTCACGCTCACCCGTGCTTCGGGGTTGACGTTGTGCAGATCGAAGATCAGCTGTGCCAGGTCTTCGATCGAATAGATATCGTGATGGGGAGGAGGCGAGATGAGTCCGACGCCGGGCGTCGAATGACGCACGCGGGCGATCTCCTCGTTCACCTTGTGTCCCGGCAATTGCCCGCCTTCTCCCGGCTTCGCGCCTTGCGCGATCTTGATTTGGAGTTCTTCGGCGTTGACCAGATATTCGGTCGTGACTCCGAACCGCCCTGAGGCGACCTGCTTGATCTTGGAACAGGCGCTGTCTCCGTTGGGCAACGGGCGGAAGCGTTCGGGATCCTCGCCGCCCTCGCCCGTGTTCGATTTTCCACCGATGCGGTTCATCGCGATCGCCAGGGTGGTATGGGCTTCACGACTGATGGAGCCGAAAGACATAGCGCCCGTAACGAACCGCTTGACGATTTCAGATGCCGGCTCTACCTCTTCGAGGGGGACCGGATGGCCGGGGCGGAAGCGCAACAGGGAGCGAAGAGTGGTGAGGCGCTGGGCCTCCTCGTTCATAATGCGAGCGTATTCCAAATAGTTTTCGAAGGATCCGAGTGTGACGGCCTTCTGGAGGCGGCTGACGGTCTCCGGATTGATGATGTGGCGTTCCCCGTCCCGGCGCCAGAAGTAGACGCCGCCGGGGTCGAGAAAGTCGGGAGGATCGGCGTCGTGAGGGAAAGCCTTTTCGTGCCGCATTCGGCATTCCTCGGCGATGACATCCATTCCGATTCCTCCGATGCGCGAAGGGGTTCCGGTGAAGTGACGGTCGATGAGTTCCTGAGAGATTCCGAGCGCTTCGAATATCTGAGCCCCGTGGTAGGAGAGAAGCGTCGAGATACCCATCTTGGACATGATCTTAAGAAGACCTTTTCGGATGGCCTTGACGTAGTTTTCGCGGGCCTTTCGACGGGTGAGCCCGGGTTCGAGTTGGCCGGTGCGAGCCATTTCGTCGATCGTCTCGAACGCGAGATAGGGATTGACGGCGCTGGCTCCATACCCCAACAGCAGGGCAAAGTGATGAACCTCGCGAGGTTCACCGCTTTCAAGAAGAATGCCGACCTTTGTCCTCGTCCCCTCGCGAATCAGATGTTGGTGGACCGCACCGACGGCCAGGAGCGCCGGGATGGGAGCCCGGAAGGCATCGACGTGCCGGTCGGAAAGAATCAAGATCGAGTAACCGGCGGCGACGGCGTCCGAGGCGCGCCGACAGAGTTCGTCGAGAGCATACTGGAGGCGTTTCCCTCCTTCCTCGCAGTGGTACAGAATCGGAAGCGTGATCGTGCGAAAATGATGAATCGAGAAGTGCCGGATCTGTTCCAACTCCTCGTTCGTCAATATCGGCTGTTCGAGTTCGATCTGGTGGCACTGCATCGGATTTTCATCGAGGACGTTTCCTTCACCACCGACACAGATCATCGTGGACATCACGGCTTCCTCGCGGATCGGGTCGATCGGGGGATTCGTCACTTGAGCAAAGGTTTGTTTAAAGTAGTTGTAGAGGAGTTGAGGCTTGTCGGAAAGGACCGCCAGGGGCACGTCCATCCCCATCGAGCCGACGGGTTCCTGGCCTCTGACGGCCATCGGCGCCAGGATCATACTGAGATCTTCTCGGG
>RFFU01000119.1 GCA_003697085.1 Candidatus Hydrogenedentota bacterium | reverse complement strand
GAATTTTTCGCCGGAACGCTCGAGAAACACTATCGCCTCCTCCTTCCGAAATTCCTCTCGACGAATCGCTGCCCCCTCCCCTGCCGAAGTCTCTTCGCCAGTGTCTTCGTCAGCCCCACCGGTGAGGTTCATCCCTGCATCACGGACGACCGAATTGTGGGACGGCTTCGAGAACAGAATTATTCCCTGAGAAAGATTCTTCGAAGCACCGCCGCGGAAAGACTCCGTCACGATATCGCGGCCGGCAACTGCCCCCACTGCTGGACCCCCTGCGAAGCCTACCCGACATTGATCGAGACGATGAAAATGAGTGGGAAACCGTAGGCGCCGAGAAACCACGGAGCACACGGAACTACACGGAAGAAAGGAAAACCACGGAACACACGGAAGACACGGAACAAAAGAAAGGCAAAGGGCAAAAGGCAAAGGGCAAAAGTAAGAGGGCAAGGGCAGGGTCGAGGGCAAGGACAAGCGAAAGGTCAAGGGTAGGGGCAAAGAAAAAGGGGAAAGGGAAAAGAGACAGATGTTATGGAGTGCGGACCCTTTAGTCTGCGCACTACCGATCGGCCCTACGCAGGTTGGAGAACCTGCGCCCCATTTCTGCAGGCAAGATGCCTGCGCTCCCAGGAAAGTGTTCATTGCCCGCTTCGCTGGTCGGCACTCTTGGGGGATTCCTCGTCGGGCTTCGCCCTCCTCGGAATGACAACGAGGGGCTTGGTTCATCCGCCCTTCGCAGTTTGAAAACCTCGCGCTCTATGGGCAAGGTATCCCACACCTGCGATCTCATTTCGACCTACGGCCGCGCCGCCAGAAGCCGCTTCGTATAATCGCACCGAGGACGATCGAAGATTTCCTCGACGTCCCCCGCCTCCACAATCCGCCCGTCGTGCATCACCAGAATCCTATCCGCGAGATACTCCACCACCCCCAGGTCATGAGTAATGAAGAGATAGGTCAAACCGAATTCCTTCTTGAGCCGTTCGAGGAGATTGAGAATCTGGGCCTGAACGAGCACATCCAGAGCCGAGACGGATTCATCGAGGAGAAGGATCTCCGGCCGCAGCACCAGCGCCCGCGCGATCGCAATCCTCTGCCTCTGCCCTCCCGAAAATTCATGCGGATAACGATCCATCAATGCTCTTTCCAACCCGACGGCTTCCAAAACTTCCTTGACCCGTTGACGATAAATCTTCCGTTCCGCCGGCTCGTGAACCCGCAGGCCTTCCGAAACGATCTCGAAGACCGACATACGCGGATCGAGGGAAGAGAAGGGATCCTGAAAGACGATCTGAATCCGCTGCTTCAGGAACCGCTCCTCCGAAGCATTCGCCCCCGGTATCGTTATCTTCCCGAATCGTATCACGCCGCGCCGAATCGGCGCCAATCCCAGCAAGGCCTTGGCGATCGTCGTCTTGCCACAGCCCGATTCTCCGACCAAACCCACCACCTCTCCGCGCCGGAGTTCGAAGGAAACGCCGCGCACAGCCGCTACTCGATCGACGACACGTTTGATCACTCCCCCGTACACTGGATACTCGACGACGAGATCGCGCACGGTAAGCAATACCTCGCCTCGACCTTCGCTCCTGACGGCCTCTCCGTCCTTCATTCCTCGACCGACCTTTCCTCCGATAAGGGCTCCGGATAGAAGCATGCCGTTCCCCGTTCCCCAGTCTTTTCCCACACTGGAAGTTCGTGCGAGCACCGTTCGTGCGCCCGGGGACAACGCGGATGAAAGCGGCATCCGCTCGGATAACGGTTCGCCGGCGGCACGGTTCCGGCGATCACCTCCAGCCCGCGCGCTCTTCGCCTTCGGCTCGGTGCCGCCGCCAACAGCGCCTTGGTATAAGGATGCCGGGGAGAAGCCAAGACGTCCTCCGTCGGCCCGGACTCCACGATCCGCGCCGCGTACATCACATAGAGGCGACTCGTGCGCCGGGCCACGATCGAGAGATCATGGGTGATCAAAAGCAGTCCCATTCCCCGTCGCGCGCGCAAGTCATCCAAAAGGCTCAATATCTCGGCCTGAATCGTCACATCGAGCGCCGTCGTCGGTTCGTCCGCCACCAGCAACTCCGGCTCGCCCGCCAGCGCCAAAGCGATCATCACCCGTTGTTGCATTCCACCCGACAATTCATGCGGATAGGACCGGAGGCGCTTTCGTGGTTCCGGGATCCGCACCTCTTCCAGCAATTCCGCAGCCCGTTTCTCCGCAACCGCCCCCCGAAGCCCGGTGTGAAGAGCCAGCGTCTCCTTCAACTGAAATCCGATGGTAAGAACGGGGTTCAGCGAAACGGAGGGTTCCTGAAAAATCATCGCGATCTTCCCTCCGCGCAAACGCCTCATCTCACGCGAAGAGAATTTCAGGAGGTCGTCCCCCTCAAAAAGGATCCGGCCGGCTTCGATCCGCGCCGGAGGTCGCGGAAGCAGGCGCAGGATCGAAAGGCCAGTGACGGTCTTCCCACATCCCGATTCGCCCACCAACGCAACCGCCTCCCCCGGTCGAACCTCCAACGTGACTCCATCGGCTCCCACGGCGGGCCCCTCGTTCGTATCGAAGACGACACGCAGGTTTTCGATCGCAAGCCCGCGGGTCGATTCCGCACCGGGGGGATCGATCCGACTCATACGCGCCGTCCCTGGAGCCGGGGATCGAGAACATCTCGGACCCGATCTCCGAAGACATTCGCGGCGAGAATCAAGATGAAAAGCATCGTTCCCGCCGCCGTTACGCTCCACCACACCACGGGATCACGCGCGAGATCGTTTCGCGCTTGATCGATCATCGCGCCCCACGATCCCGTTCCCGGTTCGACACCGATTCCCAGATAGGAAAGGATGGCTTCCGAAAGAACCAGCCCGGAGAATCTCAGGATCGCCGTAATCAGAACGATATGCATCACATTCGGAATAATATGGCGGCGAAGGATCGAAAAAGCCCCCGCGCCGAGGGCCCGCGCCGCTTGCACGAAGGGAAGTTCCCTCAGCTTCAGCGTCTCTCCGCGCACGACGCGGCAGAGCCCCACCCACGTGGTGATCCCCATCGCGATGCACAACTGGGTCAGTCCCTGCCCCATCAATTTCATCAGACAGATCAGTAACAAAATCTCCGGAACACTTTCGATCGTCGAGAAAACATACGTGATGAGATCGTCCACACGGCCGCCGAAATATCCGGCCAGGACGCCGAAGAGAATCCCCAGCGGAATCACGATCACGACGGTGAGGCCTCCGATGATCAGCGCCGTTCGGACACCCTTGAGCGCTTGGAGAAGCACATCGTTTCCGTTCAAATCGGTGCCGAGTATATGCCGTCCCTTCAGCGGCCGGGAACGGTATCCCTCCAGGGTCACGGTTGCCAGCGGCGCGGAAAGCGTCTCTTCCCGAGCCGGATGATAGAGTTTCTCCAAGAGCGTCTCCGTCTTCACGATCCTCCTCTCTCCGGCCCGAATCTCGTAAACCGGAAGCCGAATGGAATCGAGCAGTGCAATGAGAAGGAAGAAGAGAAGCACGCCGAACGAGACGCGCGCCCCCCGTGAGGAGAAAATCTGTTTGAGACGCCCCCGCCCAACCGGGTGGCGGAGAACCCGTACGGTTCCAAAAAGCAACGCTGCGACGACGACAGCGACCTCCGCCATTGAACGAACGGAATCGAGGAGGAACGGATTCGAGAAGAGAGCCTTCATCACCGCAACCTCAATCGCGGATCGACGAGCGTGTAAGAGATATCGGTCAGGATAAGGCCGATCTGGTAGAGGACGGCCGTGATGAAGGTCAACGCCCGCAGTTCCATAAAGTCGTTCGCCTGGATGGCCTCGATGCCCATCGAGCCGAGGCCCGGAATGCCGTAGAAGTTCTCGATGAGCAGCGACCCGAGGATGAGAAGCGGTAGCGAGAGCACGGCGCTGGTCAGAAGAGGAATCATCGCGTTCTTGAGAACATGGATTCCGAGAATTCGCGACTCACTTAACCCGCGCGCCCGGGCCGCGCGGACATATTCCCGGCTGATCTCCTCGAGCATAATCGTCCGACCGAAGCGGATCGCCCCCCCTAAGCCCGCAAGTGTTCCGACCAGGACGGGCAGAGCAATGAAACGTCCCCCCAGAGGCAGGGGCCTATACCCGGAAACGGGGAACCACCTCAGCACGATCGCAAAGAGCGCTTGACCGGCGATGATGTAGATCAGAATCGAAAGCGACATCATGGCGACGCAGGTCACGGTTCCGAAGCGATCGATCCACGTCTCGCGAACAAAGGCCAAATAGAGGGAAAAGAAGACCGAGGCTCCCAACCCCGCTAGAAAGGTCGGCACCGCAACGGAAAGAGAAGCCGGGGCGCGGCGCAGAATCTTTTCGAGAATATCATCACCGTCCCTCCACGATTTCCCGAAATTCAGTGTCAACATATCGTGCATATGCGCATAAAAGAGTGTCTCCTCAAACCGGCCGAGACCGGAAGCACGGGGGTTATACCAGAGAGGCTTATCAAGCCCTTTTGCGGCGATCCATTCCTCGATCGCTTCCTTGCGGACCTTCTCCCCCAAGACCTGCCGCGCGATGTTCTGCGCCCCCCCCGCGTAAACGAAGAAGAGAAGGAAGATGAGCACGAGAACCCCCAGGATCACGGGAACCGCGTAGAGAATTCTCCGGATAACGTACGCGCCCATTCTCAGCCCTCCCGCCGCTTCACCGAAAGATACCCCGCGATCGGAAGCGCCAGAAGAAGGACCAGAAGGAAGAACAGAGGAGCCCTTCGCGGCGAAGCATATTTTTCCTGATACGCCCGCCGCTTCTCGGGATCGACGTCGCGGTACTTCAAGGCGTTGTTGAGGATCGGAGCCATCTTGAAATTCCGGCACCAAGAATGGGTCAGGGCGTAACTTTCGTTGAAAAAGATCGGAATCCACGGCACGTCTCTTCGCACGAGATTTGTCATTCGTCCGATCAAACGGAACCGCTCTTCGCCGTTTTCCATCTCCGCGATCTTTGCATAGAGCCGGTCGTACTCGGCATTCCTGTAGTTGGCTCGGTTCTCTCCCCCGAATGGGATCGTGCTCTGCGATCCCTCGAGAAGAAAGAGAACATTTTCGGGATCGGGGTAATCGAGGATCCAACCGGAAAGGATGATCTGATAATTGCCCGCTCGAACCTTGGACCGGAAGGTATTGAGGTCCGTCGTGCGCAATTCCAAACGAATCCCCAGCGCCTCGAACTGTTCCTTGATGAATTGCAGTTGCGGGCGGCTGGAAGCGTTGTTCATCGCATTGTCGAAGGTCAATACCAGCGGCCGCCCCGTGGCCGGATCGATTCCGTCGGGATAGCCGGCTTCTCGAATGAGGCGTTTCGCAAGCGCAAGATTGCGGCCGTGAAACGGATTCGTATCGCCCTGATGCCCGAAGATTCCCGGAGGGACGATCTCCTGAGCCGGAATCCCGCGGCCGTTGAGGAAGATTCGGAGGAAGCGTTCCGTATCAAAGACGGCTGAGAGCGCCTGGCGCAGTTTTCGAGCCGATCGGCTCGAGCCGCCTACGACTGAATCGTTCATATTGAAAGCAAAATAATAGATGGCGGGTTCGACGGCCTTGTGGAGCCTGACTCCGCGCACGGCCATCGGCGCCGCCAATTCCCCCCTCTTCGTCACGACCTGATCGAAGGTCTCGCGCGCCAACCCCGTCGCATCGTACCACCCCTGTAAAAATTTCCGCCAACGCGGAATCGATTCCACCTCGTACGAGAGAACGATCCGGTCGAGCAGCGGAAGCCGCTTCCCCGCATCCCGAAGCAACCCCGCTTCTTCGTCCCCCGGCTCCCCTTCCGAAGGATAGCACTCCTCGTGGTACCGGCTGTTCTTCTCCAGGACGATCCGCTGGCGCCGAACCCACTCCGTCATTCGGAACGGTCCCGTCCCCACGGGATGGCGATCGAGCGTCCCGCGACCTTCCTCCCCGTTGTAATACTCCAACGCTTCCTGCGGTATCGGACTGGTGAAGTGCATCGCCAGCCAATAACGTATCTGCGGGTAGGGACGGAGCAATTCGATCTCAAGTGTTCTCGAATCCGGCGCCTGGACTCCCTCCAAAGGAAGATCGTAATCCGTCCTCGCGCGGTCCTTGTTCGCCTCCGTGAATCCTTTCATTCCCACGATAACACCCGATAGGATCGGGCGGATCGGACAGGGAACCCGTGGATCCGCCAGACGTTTGAAGGCGGTAACGAAATCGGCGGCCCTGACGGCGCGCGTTCGTCCTCCCCATTCTTTTGAAACCGTAAAGCATGGATCCTCGTGATAAAGCACATCGTCGCGGATTCGAATGCGATAGCGAACGCGATCGCCGTCCGGATACTTCACATAAATGACCTTCGGCATCGTCTCCGCCAGGAGAGGTGTCAACTCGTAGGGTCTCTTGAGATAATGGTATTGATAGAGCGTTTCATAGATGTGATCGACAATCGTAGCCTCGTAGGAATAATAGGAGACGGCCGGATCGAGGTGCTTGGGGGGATCGGCGTAACTGGTGTAGTAGGTGTGTCCCGAGGTCTCTTCCCGCGGATAGGGATTCGTTCCACACGAGAGAAGGAAACCCGCCACGCCAAAGAGAAGCGGAACGGCGAGGAGAAAAAGGGGGTTGGAACGAAAATAACGACGCGCGAACTTCCCCTTCATTTTCCGAGGTACCGAAGCGTAAGACGCGTAACGAGAAAAAGGACGAGGATCTTCAGAAGAAGATTGACGCGTCTCTCCCCGATCCGAACGGCGATCTTCGGGCCGACCGTTCCGCCCAAAGCCATCCCCGCCGCCAGGAAAGCCGCGAAGGGAAAGGCGACCTTTCCCCGCGAAACGAAGAGGATCGTGGCGGTAACGGAGAGGAAAAAGAGGTTCGCCTGGGTCACGCTGATGCTTTTGAAGGTATCCCAACCGCGCACCGTTTTGAAAAAGATGATCGTCAACGTGCTGACCGCCACTCCGAAGAAGCCACCGTAGAACCCAAGGAGAAAGACGGTGGGATAAAAGATCGCGGGGGAATTCACCTTGCGCCCGACGTGATCGAGATCCCAGCGGCGGAAGGGATCGACGAAGAGAAAAATTGTGAAGAGATAGAAGATCGCCAGAACGACACCGTCGAGGATCCTTCCGGGAAGAGAAACCGTAATGAAGGCGCCGACGATTCCGCCGAGTCCGGCTGCCGAAGCCGGCCCGGCCGCTTCCCTCCAGTGAAAGTGCCCTTCGCGGCGGAATCCCAACGCCGCGCTCACACTCAAGACCACGATCGCCGCCCGATTCGTCCCGATCGCCGTCGCGGACGGGAGACCGACGAGGAAGAGGGCCGGCAACGAGACCATCGATCCACCGCCGACGAGGGAATTTCCCAGACCGGCCAGAAATCCCGCCGCGGCCAAAATGAGGCCCTTGAAGAGAGTGAAATCCATTTCCTTCCGATCAATACAGGACACCCGCGGCGAACACGGCCCGCGAAGTCTCGACGTGCCGAGGGCGGGATTTGAACCCGCACGGTGTTGCCACCACTAGATCCTGAATCTAGCGCGTCTGCCAGTTCCGCCACCTCGGCCCCCGAACAATGTCATCTTTTTACCATCTCGCCCCCCAAATGACAACCCAGTCCGATCGCACTTTTTGGAAATGCACAGGCACCGCCATTGTCATTCCGAGGCGCCTTGGCGCCGAGGAATCCCCTCGATAGGATATCCCGCCCCGTGGGCCGATTGGCACCCCG
>RFFU01000118.1 GCA_003697085.1 Candidatus Hydrogenedentota bacterium | reverse complement strand
GATCTCGACCGCCGGCGCCCCTTCCGCCGAGGCTCTTCATTTCCTTCTGCTGGGAAGCGACAGACGCGAGGAACCGCGCGGCCGGGCCGATGCCATCCATCTTCTCCGCGTGGAAGAACGCGGAATCACAATCTTCTCCCTCCCCCGCGATCTCCTTATCACGTTGCCGGGGCATGAAAAACCGATCAAGATCAATCATACTCTCGCCCTCGGTGGAAGCGAACTCACGGCGCGAACAGTCGAGGATCTCTTGAACATCAAAATCGAGGGAACGGCGGTTTTGGATATGGTGGGGTTTCTCCGCATAGCGCGGTTGACCAAGACGGTAACGCTGAACGGGCGTTTGATCGGCGCGGAGGAAATTTTCCGCCATATCGACGGAATGCTGGCCTGGCTCCGCGACCGGTCCATTCCCGGCGGAGACCTCGGTCGGCTTCGCCGCCAACAGGTCTTTCTCCTCCACGCCCTCGACTGGGGCACTTCCCTGATGAACACACACCCCCGAACCTTCCGCGCCTTCCTTTCCGCTCTTCTCCGATCCGTAAGGACGGACATCTCGGAAGAACAGATTCTCGCGGTCGGCCGCTACTTTGCCGGTTACGCGGCCTCGAGCACGCCTGACACCCGTCCTCCCCTCCCTCTCCCTCTCCGCCACGTTATCTTTCGCCGGGCCGAATTGATTATTCCGAATGTTCTTCCCGAATGGATACCGCTCGGTGAGACGGCGCCGATTCCGAATTACATTCCGTATTCGACGAGCAAACAACCGGAATCGACGCGGTCGAACCTCGGTCACGAAACATCACCCAGCGATTTCTTCATCCTCACGCCTCTTTTGGATCCGATGGATAGCGGCAAGGAACAAAACACGAGCGGCTCATTCCAGCGCCCGCTACGTCGGACGCCCGTCATTAGTTACCAGGCTCTCGTCGATACCTCTCCGCTCGAACTTCGTCTTCTCCGTTTTCGGCGCGGAGCGAAACGCTTCACGGGACGGATCGCGCGGATGTAATCCGATAGAGTTTGCATCCCGGCCCGGCGGCGACGATTTCCGAGCGTTCGAGCAGGTCCTCGAGTATCTTTTCCTGCAACGGAGGAAAATCGCAGTATCGGTACTGCCTTCTCAAACGTCGCCACTCCGTGAAATCGACGGCAAGGTAGGAATATCCGTTCGATCCGAGTATGTCCGCAAGTTGATCCGCATCATTCGAGCGTTTCAAGAATTCCGCGATGCGCGGCGGGGAGAGAATCGACGAAAGTTCCAGTCTTCCTTTCCAGCGATAGGAGCGGAGGATGCCCAGCGAAGCCACCATCGTCTTTTCCGGAAGCCGCTCGACGGCATATTCCGCTAGAGCCTCCGTGGGGACAAAGCGAAGGCGATAACCGAAGGAGTCGCGATGGAGGAGAAAATCCGCGGGAGAAAACGGCCCGAAGACGGACAAGCCGACTCCAATCACCATCTGCAGAACCGCCAAAATCGCAACGACCTGTCGGTGGCGTCGCCATCCGTAAACCGCTGGAAGAGTCGGAAGAAGGAGGCCGGGAAGAAGAAAACGAGCATATCGGAAATACCCAACGAGAAAGAGGACCCCAAAGAGAAGCCATATACCCGAAAGAAAAAAGCGACGGCTGCTGCACTTTCGTGATTCCCACCAGCCTAAAAACAATCCCAAAGGGATCCAAAGTCCCAACGTGGAGCCAACCCCAGCCGGTTCCACGTCGGTAAAGATCCGAATCGCCTTCCGAAGAAGAACGAACACGTTATGGGTTCCAGGTCCCAGCATCGCCTTGGGCAACCTCATGCTCCCCGGAAAGATAGCGGAAAGGTAGGGGAAAACGGGATTGCCGGTTTCGAGGAAGTTTCTCAAATACACAGGGGACGCCAACAACAGCCCGACTGACAAAGCGAAGAAAAATCTTCCTTTTTCGAGCCGGAAGAACGCCAAAAGAGAAAAACAAAGGACAATCAGAATTCCGATGAAATGCGTCGATAAGGCCAACCCGAGCGCGGCTCCCAGAGGGAGTGCTCCTCTGAGTCTTCCTATCTTTCCCCCTTCTTCGATTCCCTCAAGCCGATAACAAAGAGGAAGAAGCGCTCCAAGTGATGCGAAGGTATGGAGACCGTACCCCTTCGGGATGATGCTCAACATCAGGATCGCGGGAGTGCTGAAATAAAGTTGAGCCAAGAGAGCGCGATCCTTTTCAGCGAGATACCGGCAGAGAAGAACGCCGACCGCAACAAAAAATGACGCATTCATCACCACGATCGTCGTTTCGGGAAAGAGGAGAGAAAAAAGGTAACCGGAAAGCACCTCGCTTCCAACGGCGTAGTATCCGAAAATGTAATGAGGATCCCGCGGCAAAGAGTGTTTCAGGGAAAGCCATTCCGGAATGGCGAGATGATAGGTCCAGCAGTCGAAAAAGACAATCGGGACGATCGAAAAAAGGATAACGATGGCGAGAAAGAGACCAAGAATCAGTCTCGTTAACGGTGTCAGTGTTTGAATCGATTTCAACACGACCGCGCGGACGTCCAGTCTCCTCCTTCGGAGTCGAACGAAAAACGAAACAAGGCCGAGAAAAAGAGGAAGAAGACCGAACGCCGACCGAAAACATCTCCCCCACGCCAGAAGAAATCCGAAGAAGACGAGAAATGCGTAACCAACAAGCGTTTCTTCGTACCATCGGATCGATCGGGCGGCGAAACCGCCCCGGACGCAGCTCCCGGAAAATCGCTCCCCCAAGACCCGTGCTCCTTCCCAGAAGAGAAGGACCTGGAGAACCGCTACCGCTGATTTCCCGAGGAGAAGGAAGAGATCGGGGTGGATTGCGATCGTCGCCGCCACGGCGGTCAAAAGAAGAAGCGCTGTCGCCCCATAGCGCCTCCAGTCCGGATTCGCTCGTCCTTCCCCCTTTTCCGATTCACCTTCCCCTTCCGATTCGCTCATTCGTCCTCTCCATCGGTTACGAGAATCACGCGTTCTCCTTTGCGCACTTCCATCTCCTCATCGCTTTCACAAAGGAGCGTCACACCTTCTTTCGGGCCTTTTACGACCGCCGCCAAGTAGGGTCTTCGCCACGAAAGGACGACCGGTCCATTGACACACTCCACCCGAAACTCCCTCCTATCGGTGAGAATGTGCCTTCCGGGCTCCAAAGGACATCTCCGTAAGGACGGGGGACCGGCTCGAAAGGCGCGGGCAGCCTCTTCAATCTGAAGTGGGCGTCCCCTACCCCAGTCGTAAATACGGTAGGTGACATTGAGAGGTTGTTGTATCTCCAGCACAAAGGAACCCGGAGTCAGGGCGTGGACACAACCGGCGGGAACAAAGAGGAAGTCGCCCTTCTTCACATCCGTCCACAGGAGACGTTCCGGAACGGCCTCGTCGTCGATTCCGCCTTTAATTCCCGTAACGATACGTCCTTCTCTAGGCGCTTCGAGAAAATACCAGGCTTCGTTCTTGGAATATCCCGGATCGGAAGGATGATTCTGGACGGAAAGAATCTCGCGGGCATCGATCCATTTCAGAAGAACCCGCGGCGGTTCGTTGCCCTCGTGGACCCACGCCTCTCCAATCGCTCCCCTCTTCTCTGTTTCCCCGGTCGTGTCAGTATCTCCACCGCACCAGGAAGCAAGACGGCTCCCTCCCCACGGTCGTTCCACTAATTTCGGTTTAAGAATCTCCATAATCACAATTATTCGATCTCTCGCCCCCCCACTCAATAGCCAAATCGATACTGAACACAGTGAAACTCTCGAACTACGGAGGGGCCCCCTCGGGCCAAAAATTCACACTACAATCCAAAGGCCCGAAAGCAGGGCCTCCACGAAAGCCTTTTTCCCCGCGAAATGCGCGCTTGCCGCCGTCACAGGGAAGATATGTTTTCGCTTCCGGAAATGTTTACTTACCGAAATATATTTCTTCGTCCAAATCTCCCCAAGTCGGGTAATGGTACATAGCCCGTTCCACCAGCAGGTTGAAGGCATAAGGGAGTAGGGACGAAGAAATCGGAATCCATTCTCGCCGAGAACATTCACTTCATCTGAACCCCCCTGAACTACAAACTCACCCTCGAGTAAAATAAAAACAGTTTGCATTTTTGACGCTCCCAGCCCCCAATCCTTATCCCCTCTGCCTTTCCCAT
>RFFU01000117.1 GCA_003697085.1 Candidatus Hydrogenedentota bacterium | reverse complement strand
TTTGAGCGGCTTGATGCGACGCATTCACCGAGCAGCCGCTGTCTTCCAGGCCGGCCACCCCGATGCCATCGCCAAACTTTTGGCCGCGTGAGTTCCTTGTTCACGACGCTGTTTGACTGCAACGCGATTTTTCCGCCCCTGATTTTCTCTTCTTCCCGTTTCCTTTTTCGTTTACCGTTATCCGTTTTTCTTCCTTGGACATCGATCGATCAACTTGAAATGTCAAACGATAAACGGTGAATGATAAACGATGAGCGAATGCCCCATCTTCTGTTCCCATTTGCCTTTTTCTTTCTCACTTTCGTGTTTTTCCGTGTCCCCCGTGGTTTCCCTTCTTCTTGCCCTTGCCCTTGCCCTTGCTCTCCCTTTTCCGCGTCTTCCGTGGTCCCCCTTTCTTCCGTATTCTTCGGTGTATTCCGTGGTTTTTTTCTGTTTGAGGAGGTATCCGTGCAATGAGTTTCTGTGATCTCTCGAAAAAAACGGCTTTGATCACCGGCGGTTCGCGCGGGATCGGTTACGGCATCGCCTGCGAGCTTTCGCGCGCGGGAGCCGAGGTTTTCCTAGTCAGCCGAAACGAGGAGCGGTTGACGGAGGCGGTGCAACGGATACAGGAATCCGGGGGAACGGCCCATGCCTTTCCTCTGGACGTCTCCCATCCGGATGCCGGACAGGACGCCGTGAAATTTGTGATCGAAACCGCGGGGCGTCTGGACATTCTCGTCAACAACGCCGGGATCGCCCGAGACAACCTTCTTCTTCGGATGAAAGACGAGGAATGGGACGCGGTGATTCAGACGAACCTGCGTTCCGCGTTCTTCTTCACGAAAGCTGCCATGCGGCCGATGATGAAGGCCCGATGGGGGCGTATCATCAATATTAGTTCGGTAATCGGACTGATCGGAAATCCGGGCCAGGCGAACTATGCGGCTTCGAAGGCCGGTTTGATCGGATTGACGAAATCCGCCGCGCGCGAGGTGGCCTCGCGCGGAATCACCGTCAACGCGGTGGCTCCCGGCTTCATCGAAACGGATATGACGGCCGCCTTATCGGCCGAACAGGTAAACGAAATCAAGTCCCGTATTCCGCAAGCGCGGCTGGGCAACGTTGCGGACGTCGCGGCCGCCGTGCGGTACCTTTCCTCTGAGGAATCCGCCTATCTAACGGGGCAGGTCATTACCGTCGACGGCGGAATGGTGATGGGAGGATGAAAGCCCGCCTCTCCTTTCTTCTTGGATAAAACTCTCGAACGGCGGTTTCTCCTCGCAGGCCCAACCCTGCCCGTCGGCGGACATCGAATTGCTCCACGGTTGGAAGCTCGTAGGAGGACGAGCGGATCGTGTTGAAAAAAAGAGAGCAAAGGGACCTTTCCCCTCTTTTCTCCGTCTCCTTTCGCATCCCGCAAAGTTTTGACACACGGTCACCTCTCGCCTCCCTTGGAAAACTTCGGCGAGATTTTTCTTGCCGTTCCGCCGCGAACCGTCTATCGTTCCCAGAAATCGGGGGTCGTAGGCTCCCGCCGAATCCCATAATCAAAGGAGTAACGCTCATGGCCGAGGAAGACATTTTCGAGCGGGTCAAGGAGATCGTCGCCGAAAACTTGAGTGTCGAAGCGGATCAGATTACGATGGAATCGTCCTTCATCAACGATCTCGGCGCCGATTCTCTTGACACCGTGGAACTGGTGATGGCCCTCGAAGAGGCTTTCGGAATCAGCATCCCTGATGAGGATGCCGAGAAAATCACGACGGTGGGCGAGGCGGTCGAATTTATTCAGACTCACCAGAGTTGATCATTCGAAGCCGCGGAGGCTGCGCTCCCGCACCCCGCGTTCGAAACGAAGGTTGGAGCCGGTAACACTGTGTCGGATAAGAGACGAGTCGTCATAACGGGATGCGGTCCCGTCACACCCGTGGGAATCGGCGTCGAGGATTTTTGGTCGGCGTTGATCGAAGGGAAGAGCGGCGTCGGTCCCGTCGAACGATACGACGCCGCTAATTTCCCCACCAGGATCGCCGCGGAGATACGGAACTTTCCGGCGGAGCGATTCTTTTCCACCAAGGAACTCAAACGAATGGATCTCTTTTGCCAGTATGCCTTAGCCGGAGCGATCCTGGCGATTGAGGACGCTGGGCTTTCCGAGACGGATTATTCTCCCGAGCGGATCGGCGTAATCATTGGTTCGGGCATCGGAGGCATCGAAACACTTGAAAAGCAGGCCGAAATTCTGCGGGACCGCGGGCCGGGACGGCTTACCCCGTTTCTCATTCCGATGATCATCATCAATATGGCCTCAGGACTTGTCGCGATCCGTTTCGGGTACAAAGGCCCCAACACCTGTGTCGCGACGGCCTGCGCCACGGGCACGCATGCCATCGGAGACGCAGCGCGCCTCATCCAACACGGCCATGCCGATGCGATGGTGGCGGGAGGAGCCGAGGCGGCGATTACGCCGTTGGCGATGGGCGGCTTCTGCGCGATGAAAGCAATGTCCCGGCGCAACGACGACCCCGCCGGGGCCTCCCGTCCCTTCGATGCCGGACGCGATGGTTTTGTGATGGGAGAGGGAGCCGGAATCGTCTTGCTGGAGGAATACGAGCACGCCCGGCGGCGCGGAGCGCGAATCTATGCCGAGGTCATCGGCTACGGAATGACGTGCGACGCAAATCACATCACCGCTCCGGCCCCCGACGGAAGCGGCGTCGCGAAGGCGATGGAACTCTCGATCAAGGAATCCGGACGCCCGCTCGATCAATTCACCTATATCAATGCCCACGGCACCTCGACGCCGCTCAACGACAAATTCGAAACTCTGGCCATTCGGAAGGTCTTCGGTGATTCCGCGGACCACGTGATGGTCAGCTCCACGAAATCGATGACCGGGCATCTCATCGGCGCCGCCGGCGGAATCGAAACGATCGTCACGGCTCTGGTGATTGCCCGGGGTGCGGTTCCCCCGACGATCAATTATACGGATCCGGACCCCGAGTGCGATCTCGACTACGTACCCAATGAAGCCCGAGAAGCGGCTGTTGAGGCCGCCCTCAACAACAATCTCGGCTTCGGCGGACACAACGCCGTCATCGCACTTGGGAGAGTGTGATCGGACGGCGAAGGGATATGAGCCGGAAGCGGCGGAATCGCCTCCCCAAACTCGATTATCTCGATCGCGTCGACGAACCTCGAAGAAGAGAATTGAAGTCTTTCCTCGATCGCCTCGGACTTCAGATGAACGATTACAATCTGCTCAACCGAGCTCTTTCCCACAAGTCCTACACCAATGAGCGGGGATACAGCCATAACGAACAATCAGAAAAACTCGAATTCTTCGGCGACGGCGTTTTAGGTTTGGTTATCAATGAGTATCTCTTCAAGGTTTTTCCGGATTTCGAGGAGGGAGAATTGGCCAAGATCAAATCGGCCGTCGTCTCCGAATCGAGTTTGGCGGAAGTTGCCGAGGAAATCGGGCTCGGAAAGATGATTTTGTTGGGGCGAAGCGAGCGGCGGTCGGGCGGAGACAAACGCCCCTCACTGTTGGCGGATATCCTCGAGGCTTTCATCGGCGCGCTCTATATCGATCAAGGCCTTCCGACCGTCCGGAAATTCATTCTCCGGTACCTCGAATCGAAGGTTCGCGCGGTTTCGACTCAGGAAAGCGCCGGAGATTACAAATCCTACCTTCAAGAACTTGTCCAACGCGAGCACGGGGAACGCCCCGTCTACACCGTCGTGAAAACCGCCGGACCCGATCATTCCCGCACCTTCCGTGTCACCGTTTCCTTCGCGGGAAAGGAGCGGGCAAGCGGTTCGGGGGGAAGTAAAAAGGAGGCCGAGCAGGCGGCGGCGGAACGCGCGGTCATGACATGGAAAAAACGGTCGAAGAAAAGCGATGCGCGCGGAAAGGTGGCCTCAAACAACGCGAAGCCCCTTCGCGCCGTTTCCTCTCCAGGAAAGAAAAACATGCGGGAAACAGACGCGCCAAAAAAGCCCCCGCCAAAAAAGAAGGACAACGCTCGAAAGACACCGCAAACATCGGATTGGGAATCACCGAAGACGAATCGTTTGGCCGATCCCGTCGCCTGGGCCGCGGCCGAACTTTTCGCCTTGCCACAAAAAATCTTCCGTCGGCGAGGGCGGACGAGGAGGTAGGGGTTATGGGATATAGGATCGAGGAGATTGAGGGCGGACTCGTCGTCGTGATTCATGGGCAACTTCTTACCGAAGAAGCCCCGGAACTGAAGAAGATTATTCGTGATCAAAAAAAAGACTCCCGCATCGTCGTTGACCTTTCCGCAATTCAGGTGATCGTTACTCCGGGACTCGGTTTGCTCGTCTCCCTCTTCAAAACCTGCCGGGAGCGCGGCCTTCGCTTCATCCTTACCGGCCTCTCTCCCTATGTCCGCGAAATCCTCGACCTCACCCGTTTGACCAATGTCTTCGAGATCGCCGAGAGTCGAGACGACGCCATCTCCCGTTCCTGAACGCAACCGAGGAAACCGGAAAGAACACCTCTCTTCCAAAACGCCCCGCGCCTGCCCCCTTGCATTAGGCGCAGTTTTGATTTGTAGGTAGGTTTGGACAGTCGCAAACGCCTTGGAACGGGTTCAGGAGCCGTTGGAGATTCCCAGGGATGGACCTTGAGGCGTATGTCTCGGCGGGGTAGGGCGGACGAGCGCATCCGCCGCTCCATTGTTGGTCCATCGATGGAGGTCCCGGCGTCCTCGCCGGGACGAGCACGGACGAGAACAAGCGCGGTAGCGTCTTTTTCCGCCCCTACTCCTGCCTTCGCCCCCGTCCTTGATCCTTCTCCTTTTTGCCCTCGTGCTTGCCCTTGCCCCTGCTCTTGCCCTCCCTATTACGCTGGCCGGGTGACTACCTACAAAATAAAATCGCACCCCTTGCATTGGACAAATTGCGCGTTCTCGGGTAAGAAAGGACCTCGAGTGAAGTGAAGGAATGCAATGGTACCTCTACAGAAACGGTGAAACGCTCGGACCTTATGACAAGGAGTCACTGAGAGGATCGATCCAACCTGAGGATCTCGTGACTCCCGTCGGAGGAACCGAGTGGGTCAAGGCGGAAGATGACGCGGAGCTGAAGGACCTCTTTTCGACCGAGGCTCCTTCACCTGCTGCGCACGCCGCCGGAACCGTGACCGACCTCCAGGAGGTCACGGGGAAATCCCAACCGGACCTTGGTATCGAGTGGTATATCCAAAGGCGGCCGAAGCCGGAACAGGGACCGTTCGCGCTTCAGGCCCTCCTGCGGATGCTCGATCGAAAGGAGATCAAACCGACTGATCTGCTCCGACATCAAACCTGGCCGAAGGCGGTTCCTTTCTCTTCCACCCGTCTCTTCAAGGCTTGGAAAAATCCCGCCGAGGATCCGCGTCAGGTTCCCAGGGAGGATCTGGTGGAATTTCCGGAATCCACTGTCTCGGAAAGGACAGGTGCGGAGCCGAAAAAGGCGGAAAGGGAAAAAAGCCAAACGGAAGAGAAGGACGGGCGGAAGGGCTGGCGGAAGAAGATTCCCCGTCCGCTCGCCGCCGATTGGGAATGGACCCCGCGGAACATCGCCATCATCGTCGTAATTGCGCTTCTTCCGGTCGCGGGGGTCTTGATAAGAAACAACCTTTATTACGGCTCCGATCTCGAATTCCGAATGAAGTACGGAACGTGTTCCGCCGACTGCAGGTCCGACGAGGCTTCGAGAAAAATCTGCACCACGAAACCTCGAAAATGTTGTTGCCCTCCGAACAATAAGGGGCTCTGCGGAATGCGCGGCTGCGAGATCCTCGGAAAGATGATCAAAAGCGGTCACGCCAAACCGATCAAAGAATAAGGCGTCACTCCTTTTCTCGTTCCGGCTGCTTCGCCTCGTTGTCATTCCCAGCCACTCGCGTTCGCTCGGGACAGGCTCCGCGGGGAATCGCTCCCACGCGTTGTCCCACACTGCGGCCAGATAGGCGCTCGTGGGGGATTCCTCGTCGGGCTGCGCCCTCCTCGGAATGACAATCGAGATGGGCGCCCAGCGAATCGCCCCCGTTTATCTCGTCTCCCCCCCTTCCGCTCCGTCCCCTCCGCACGTTCCCACCGCGCGCACTCCGCGCGTCCTTCGCCCGTTCTCCCTCGTTCCCGCACCCTTCTCCACGCCTTCCCTCCGCGTCCTCCTCCGGCCTCCCCCCCCCTTCCGCTCCGCACCTCTGGTACCTTCCCACCTCGATCTCACCCGGCGTCCCCCCGTCTCCCGCTCCGCGCCCGCCACCCGCGCCGCGGTCTCCACATGCGCGTCTCTCGCCGAAATTGTCAAATTGTAAGAATGACACCTTTTTTCTTTTGGGGGTTGACATTTGTCTGAATAGGGGCTATATTTACTTATGCAAGCGCTTGCTCAAACGATTGCATAAATCTCCGGACCGGTGAGGGTGCCTTGAACGTCACCTTTGACGCTCCTGGAGACGGACACGGAAGCGGAAAAAAAGGGAGAAGGGAAGAAAAGCAGCAGGAGAAGGAAAAGAAGGAGGAGAAGGAAAAGAAAAAGAAAAAGGAAAGGAGAAGAAGCGGAAGGAAAAGGGAATGGGAAAGGGAAGGAGAAAGTGAGGTGGGACGAGATGGTTGAAAAGAAAAGGCGTGGAATGGGAAGAAAGAAGACGGAAAGCGGAAAAGAATCCTTCTCTTTCGCTTTCGAGAGAGGATTTACTCTCATCGAGATGCTGACGGTCGTTGCGATCATCGGAATCTTGGCGGCGATCTTTCTCAGCAGTCTCCAGCGAGCCATTTACAAAGCCCGTGAATCGCGCACTTACACCGGCCTCTACACGATCCGTTCCGCCGTCAAGATGTACAAGACGACGATCAATAAACCGGAGAACGTACCTGGGGGCAACCAAACGCAAGGTTATCCCTGGACTCTTCGAGAGGGCGATTACGTCTCACCGCCCGCGGGCAATGAAAATTGGGCACCGGGAGACGCATTGAACGGCGGTTGGGATGACGGCAACGGCCAGTGGGGCGTTAGCACGGCTCTCAAGGATTTTATGCCCGTGATGCCGATCGCGGAGGTCTCCGGAGGCGCCGATGTCAATTTCGGGCAATGGGGTTTTCAGGATGGGTTCCCCGGTTACTCAAATCATTCCAACGGGGCTTGGCAGACGAATTTTCTTCCCGACGCTCCCGCCTCCAATCCCGGCGGTGATTATCGCGGCTGGCATTATCGCAACGTGGACGGCAAGGTTCGGATCAACAACACTTCCAATTCCACCGAGGGCATTCCCTACAGCGATTACTGAACAAATCGGGAAGGTAACCCGAAAAAGAAAACCGCCATTCCCGACATTTTTTCCCTCCTTCTTCCTTTACCCCTTCTGGCCTGCTCCTCCCCCACCTCCCCAGGCCGCTCACCATGGACCTGTGCATTCCCAAAAAAAATTCCTTTTTTTTCCACTCTCCTTCATTTTTTGTTATAATTAACTTCTGGAATTGAAGGTATTCACGATTCTCCGAAAGAGGAGGAGGCGGGCCATGTTGAGACTCTCGTTGAGAAAGTGTTATTGGAAGGAGAAATCGCAAGGTTTTACCTTGATGGAGATGCTCACGGTCGTGGCAATTATCGGAGTCCTGGCGGCCATCTTTCTTAGCAGTCTTCAGCGCGCCATCTACAAGGCTCGCGAGTCCCGCACCTACACCGGCCTCTACACGATCCGCTCCGCCGTCAAGATGTACAAGACGACGATCAATAAACCGGAGAATCTATCTGGTGGCAATCAAACAGACGGGTATCCCTGGGCTATCCGCGAAGGAGATTATGTCTCGCCTCCAGCGGCTAACGAAAACTGGGCGGATGGGGATGCGCTGAGCGGAGGTTGGGACGACGGTAACGGCCAATGGGGCGTCAGCAAGGCGCTGAAGGATTTTATGCCCGTTATGCCGGTAGCCGAGGTCTCGGGCGGTGCTGATGTCAATTTCGGCCAGTGGGAATTTCAGGACGGTTTTCCGGGGCACAATCGCGTTTCGAACGGTGCCTGGCAGACGAATTATCTTCCGGACGATCCAAAGTCCAATCCCAATGGAGACTTACGCGGCTGGCATTATCGAAACGTCGACGGCAAGGTTCGGATCAACAACACTTCCAATTCGACGGAGGGCATTCCCTACAGCGATTATTAGGGAGGGTACCGCGGAGAGAGAACCGAAACCACGCACATCCCTCGGAAGAACAAACTGATGGATGGCGATGAGAAATGACGAGAGCGCGTTTCCAGGATAAGAAATCCCTTTTCCTCCGTCTTACATCTCTGTAGAATTCCCCGCTCGAAAAATTTTTCCGTGGGAGGATTGAAGAATGGCTCATACCGGCTCTTTCATCGATGGAGAATGGATCACTCCGGATTCTTCGAAAACGATCCGAAACATCAATCCGGCGGATACGACCGAGGTTATCGCGGAATTTCCGGCCGCGGGGCGGGAAGAGACGCTTCGCGCGATCGAAGCCGCGAAGAAGGCCTATTCTTCCTGGCGCTCCGTTCCGGCTCCCGAGCGGGGCCGCTTCATCGCTCGGGCTGTCGAGATCGCCCGGAAACGAATTGACGAGATCGCGGAGACGATTACGCGGGAGGAAGGAAAGATCCTTGCCGAGGCCCGCGGAGAAACACTGAAGGGAATCAATGTCTTGGAATATTATGCCGGCGCCGGATTCCGCCTCGGTGGCAAGACGCTTCCCTCGGAGGTCCCCAATACCGCAACCTATACGATCCGCCAGCCGCTCGGGGTTGCCGGGCTGATCACGCCTTGGAACTTCCCCTGGGCCATTCCCTGTTGGAAAATCGCTCCGGCTCTGGTGGCCGGCAACACCGTCGTCTTCAAACCCGCATCCAGCACTCCCGCAACCGCGACCATTCTCATTGAAATCCTGATCGAAGCCGGAATCCCTTCCGGCGTACTCAATATGGTCGTCGGATCCGGCTCGGACGTCGGAAAGACGATCGTCGAACATCCGGACGTACCGCTTCTCTCCTTCACAGGATCGAATGACGTCGGATCGGCGCTGTACGAATCCGGATCGCGCAAGGGCGCCAAGGTCACCTGCGAGATGGGGGGGAAGAATCCGCTGGTCGCTTTGGCCGATGCCGATGTGGAAAAAGCCGCCAAGGCCGTCATTGCCGGCGCCTTCGGCTCCACCGGACAGCGCTGCACCGCCACCTCTCGCCTCATCGTCCACCCCTCCATCAAGGAGAAGATGCTCGAAATCATCTGCGAGAAGGCTCGTACGATGGTCATTGGAAACGGACTCGACCCGAAGACCGAGATGGGGCCCTCCGTGGACGAGAACCAATTCAACACTGTTTTGAACTACATCGAGATTGGAAAGAAGGAGGGAGCCAAACTCCTGGTCGGCGGAGAAAAAGCCGTGGATGCCGGCAACGGTTATTTTGTTCAGCCGACCGTCTTCGACGGCGTAACGCGCGATATGCGTATCTTTCAGGAGGAAATCTTCGGGCCCGTTCTTTCGGTCGTCGAGGCGGAAACGCTGGAGGAGGCCATCGACCTCGCCAACGATGTCAAATACGGTCTAACCTCCTCCATCTTCACCTCCGACATCAATGCCGCGATGAAATTCGTCGAGGAGGTTCATTCGGGAATGACCCACGTGAACGAACCGACGATCGGAGGGGAGGCGCAACTGCCGTTCGGCGGAGTCAAGGCGACGGGGGTGGGGGATCGCGAGATGGCCGAGGAGGGCATCAATTTCTTCACCGAATTGAAGACGGTCTTCATTAACTACGCCCCCACGGGCGAACGCTCGATGATCCGATAGATTCGTTCGGAAAAAAGAGGAAATTCGAGGAGAGAATTCAGATCGCCAAAACCCCGTGGCAGAGATCGACGATCTCGGCCAGAATCAGTTCCTGCCGGAGAGCGTCGAGGTGGCCGTAACCGAGGAGGCGTGAGAGAGCCATAACCAGAGCGGCGGAATAGGCGACGAAGAAATCCTTCTCCTCCATCGAGAACTCCTCCTGGAAGAGGCGTCGAATGACGGTGGCCATACGCAGCCGCTTTTCCATCGACCTTCTCACGTCCAGTCGTTCGAGTTCCCGAATTGTCGTAGCGGTGGCAAGGCTCCGATCCATCCATCTCAACTCCGCCACGGACTCGCGTGACACCTTCTCCACTTCATATCGAAAATCCGCCTCCAAGCGCGCGCCGTCGAAGAGGACGAATCCCGGTCCCGCCTTGTAAAAATCGATCAGGCAGATTTGACCGACCGAATCGATGAGGATGTTCCGCGAGTTCAAATCGCCGTGACGCAACCCAACCGGAACGGACAGTTTCACCGTCCGAAAGCGTTCCGCCGCCTCCTCAACCACATAAATCGGATTTTTCTCCACCGCACCCAGCCACTTCAGCGATATCCGTTCCTCGCCGACCTGACCTCGGTACTCCTCTGACGAGGCCAGGTAACGCCGCAGGCGCGTCGCGACCTCGGCCAGTCGTGGCGTAATCCTCACGGCTCGATGTCGCGTGTTCTTCGCGTACCAACCGCGGAGAACGACCTTGATCAGACGGTGTAAGGCTTGTTCGACCCGACTCGAGTCCCCGTCTTCCGTCAGATACATCTGGCGAAGGGATTCCGTCTTCTCATCGTCCACGGCGGCCCAATTGAGACGCATCCCGGCCCGGCGGCGCGTAGCCGAAAACCCAAGCACCCGCGGGTGAAAAGCCGGATGGAGTTTGTTCTCGACGTAAAGAGCCATCTTTTCGCGCTCGACGGCAACCCGTTGCTTCGGACCTATCTTCAAGAGGCAGGAATTTTCCTGGTAACCCTTGCCCTCGACCAAAACGCGAAAGACGCGGTCGCCGGAATAGCCCGTGTTGGGCTCCTCGATCGGCGAAAATTGCACGGCGGTATACCGGGCGAACAACGTATTGACGATCAGGCGATCCTCGTTCGAGAAGTTCGCGCCGCGGATCCGGGGGCTTCGCCACCGGCCCCCGAGAACCTTGCGGAATTCATTCCGCACGCGGCTCTCAGCCCCCAGAATCCTCTCGGGATCGATCGATCGATAGAGGCTTTCGTAAACAGGATTTCGCCGCATCACCCAGCGGAATCGCGCCAGATCCGCGGAAAAACGATCCGCATCACCGTCTTCGAGAAACCGCAACAATGATTCGAAGAATTCCAGCCGCTCCGGAGCAACCCGGTTCTTCCGGAGACGTTCGACGAGATTCTTCAGCCCTTCGTCATCACCGAGGAAGGCGAGGCGCAAGGCGGCGAGGTAATCGGCGCGAACGAGGGGCGCGGGTCGGCTGCGTTTATACAACTCTTCGATCTCCTTTTCGGCTTCAAGAAAACGTTCCTCGAAGAGCAGCAACTTCGCCAGGGTGAACCGCGTCGTGAATTGTTCATCATCCGCGTCGAGTCTGGCTCGCAAGAGCACCTCCGCCTCCGCCGTCAACCCGTCCTCCATCAACATCTCGGCGATCACGGCGGCGTCCGTGGCCGCGCCTTTGAGTTCGAGCGCGCGCAGGCGCGTTTCGAGCGACTCCGGACGGCGCCCCAGTTCATAAAGTATCCGGGATTTTTCGAAGAGTGCCCCGGGATCGTGCGGGCGCGCCGCCAAATGTTTCTCGATCAACGCCAGCGCCCCCTTCGGATCTCCCACGGCGCGTCGCGCCTGAGCCCGCCGCAACAGCCCCGCGGTTCTCTCCTCCTTCCCGCGTGTTAAGGATCCACCCATCGCCCCGAAGCCGCTATCAGATCGCGCATCCGCTCGTACGCTTCCGCAATCGGCACCCCCTTCTCGACACATTCCCGCCCGCGATAAAGATTGATCTTCCCCGGCGCTCCTCCCACGAAACCGAAGTCCGCGTCCGCCATCTCGCCGGGCCCGTTCACGATACACCCCATCACCGCAATCCGGACGCCTTTGAGATGGCTGAAACGTTTTTTGATGATCTGCGTCACCTCGGGAAGATCGAAGAGCGTCCGGCCGCAGGAGGGACACGCGATGATCTCGACCCGCGAGATACGCGTCAGCGAATTCTGAAGAACTCCGATGGCCAAAGAATGACGCTCGGAAGGGGAAAGAGGTATCCGGCCGGCGTTTCCCGATGAACGCACCTCTATGCCGTCACCGAAGCCTTCGATCAACGGCACCCCCAAAGCGATTGCCGCTGCGACCTCCGGACTCACTCCCTCCGGACGTCGATCGACGTCGTAGGACAAAATCAGCGGAGCGGGGCCGATCCGACGAACGACCTCCCGCACGAACGAGAGCGCGGCGCCGGCGTCCGAAATCCGCGCGCGATAGACCTCGGCCGGCGGAAGTTCCCGCGGCAACGGCTCTTCATCGCTTATGTCCCTCCAGGTACCGCCGGCGCGAATGGATCCCTCCACCGGTATCTCACACTCTCCGATCTCTTCCTTTCCGTACTCACCCAGAATCCGCACCGGAGAGGAACCGCCGAGATTTTCGACCGCGGAGGCTTTACGGCGGGGTTCGAGAAGCCGGATTGGTCCGGCTCCATTTCCTTTCGCCTCCTCGAAGACGCGAATGATCTCGCGACAAACGGGAATCTCGTTCTCCGGCGGCTCCGCCAGCGAGACGCGAATCGTATCGCCCAACCCTTCGGCCAGAACCGCGCCGATCCCCACCGCGCTTCGAATTCTCCCGTCCTCCCCCTCCCCCGCCTCCGTCACACCCACGTGCAACGGGTATTCCATTCCTTCCTTTTCCATCTCGAGACGCAAAAGGCGGTAGGCCTGCGCCATCACGCGGGGATTCGACGCCTTCATCGAGAGAACGAAGTCGAAGTAGCCGAGTTTTTCTCCAATCCGCAGATACTCCATCGCCGATTCAACCATACCCTTCGGCGTGTCCCCGTAACGGCAGAGGATTCGCTTCGAAAGCGAGCCATGGTTGGCGCCGATACGAAGCGGCTTGCGGCGTTTTTTGAGTTCCTCGAAGAGCGGACGTGCCTTCTTCTCGATCCTTCGAAGCTCCGCGGCATACATCTCCTCCGAATAGACGACCTCGCGGCCGAAACGCGCATCGGCGAAATTTCCCGGATTGATGCGGACCTTATCGGCCGTCTCGGCGGCCCGCAAAGCCGCGGCGGGAAGATAATGGATATCGGCCACCAGCGGCGTCCCAATGGAACGCTCTCGCAATCGGGTCCGAACCTGCTCCAGGCGTGCCGCATCAAGAGTCTTCGGAGTGGAGATTCTCGTCAGTTCGCATCCGGCGGCGGCCAACCGAAGACACTCCTCAACCGTGCCCTCCACATCCTCCGGGGCTGCCGTCGTCATCGATTGGATGCGCACGGGGTTCTTCCCGCCCAGTCCAATCCTTCCAACACGAACCTCCCGCGTCGGACGCCGATTCACTTCTTCTTCGCCGCCATAATCTGATCGATGGATTGAATGTCGAGGATTCTCCCGATATCGTTGTAGGTAATCACGAGAAAAAGAAGGATGAGGAAGACGAATCCCGCCTGCATCAAGCGTTCCTGGACCTTTTGGGAAAGCGGCTTCCGGCGGATCGCTTCATAAAGGAGGAAGATAAAAAGCCAGCCCCCGTCGAGCAGAGGAATCGGAAAGAGATTCACCGCTCCGAGATTCACCGAGATGAGCGCAAGATAGCGGATCAGCTCCGATACCCCGCCCTCGCGGAAGGAGTGCCCCGAGCCTTGGGCGATCCCCAGGGGGCCCGCAAGCAATTTCAGGGATATGTCGCCTGTAAGAAGACCGTGAACCATCACGACGACCATCCGCATCATTCGAATCGTCCAGAAGGTGGCGGATCCGACGGAACGAAGAAATCCCCGGGGCGCGGGAACCGTGACGGCATTGATTCCTATGATGTACTTGGAAGAGATCTCGCCGTTCGGCCCCTGACTGTATTGTGTCTTCGGCTGGATGAGAAAAGCCATCGTCTCTCCCTGACGCTCGATAATAAAACGGCAGGTGTCGCCCTTTGAGTTTCCAATCTCACGAGATAGATCCCGCCATTGAATAATAGGCGTATCGTTGATTTGGATGATTCGGTCTCCCTTTCGGATGCCCGC
>RFFU01000116.1 GCA_003697085.1 Candidatus Hydrogenedentota bacterium | reverse complement strand
TCGCATTCGCTCGGGACAGGCTCCGCGAGGAATCCCCTCCACAGGGTATCCCGCCCCGTGGTGCCAATACGCCCCCCTCACCCCAACCCTCTCCCCCGTAGGGCGAGGGAGAACGAGGCGTTTGTCAGCAATCTCGGGGGATTCCTCGTCGGCGTCGCTTTGCTCCGCCTGGCTCGGAATGACAATGGGGGAGGGCGACCGGCCGGTCGCCCCTACAGTCCGCGATCGAATCCATCCGCCTCCTTTTCTCCACCGTTTTTCGCAGAGGAGAGTGTCCGCGTTCCATATTTTCCTTTTCCCTTTTTCCTTTTTCCTTTTTCCTTTTTCCTTTTTCCTTTCTCCTGCCCCTGCCTTTGTCCTTGCTCTTGCGCTTGCCCTCCCTCTTTCCGTGCATTCCGTGTGTTCCGTGGTTTATTTTCTTCCATGTTTTCCGTGGTTCTTTCCGTTCCGTGTTGGTCCTTGTTCTCCGTGGTTTTCTTTGCGCAGGTTCAGTGGATCCACGCCAAGAGGCGGTTCATATCCGTGATGAGGATGGTCTTCTTCGCGTACTCGAGGCAGCCGTCCGCGCGGAAATCCTTTATGACCCTCGAGATCGTCTCCCGGTTGGCGCCGACGATCTCCGCCAGATCGTAATGTGTCAGCGTAAGCGCGATGCGGGTCTTGCCTCCGGATTCCTTGACACCGAACTGTTTCGCCAGTTCGAGGATCTTTCGCGCGGTGCGAGCGTGAACGGTGCGGAAGACAAGCGTTTCGATCATACGGTCGGCTTCATAGAGTTTGCGCGCCAGCGAGCGCATAATGGTCAGCGTCATTTGAGGATTGTCCCGAAGCATAACATTGAAGCTCGTTCCGTCGATGGAAAAGACGACGACATCCGTGAGCGCTCGGATGGTGGCGGTGCGTTTCAGCTTCGTAGTCGCGGCGATCTCGCCGAAACAATCTCCCGGTTCGAGAATCGCCAGAATGTTTCTCCGGCGCGAAACGGAGTCGTAATGTTCGACCTTGACGTAACCGCTTTGAAGAACGAAGAGCGTGTCTCCCGCTTCGCCCTCCGAAATGATCGTATCTCCACGGGAAAAGCGTTCGGTACGCCCCACCTTCGCCAACCGCCGCAATCGGGAAAACGAGAGATCCTCGAAAAACGGGATCCTACGGAGAACCCGAGCAAGGTCCTTTTCCGGAATCGTAGTAGACTTCGAGGCCTTCCTCTTAGGCATTCTTCGCCTTCCCGTGCTCTTGTCTTTGAACGAGGCGCTTTCGCGCCAAGTCATCGAGGCGGCGGAAGAAAACCTCGCCGAAAAGCGAAACGATCGCCGATCTCATTCCGATGTAAAGCGGAGGATCACCCGGCCAACGTTTCGTGATGCAGGAGATCGGCTGATAATCGTCGGGGTCTTCCAAGACCGCCGCCGCGCTGGATTCGGTAATGGCCGAAAGGAGGTAACGATCTTCCGGAAGTTCCACGTACGAGAGCGGAAAGAGTTGACACACGGCGGGCTTGTAACGGCGGACGTCGAGATTTCGTTTCAACGCGAGAGCGTGAATACCGCAGAAGAATTCTCCTTCCTCGTCGAAGTATCCGAAGGCGCAATTCCCGGCGGGATCCTTCTCCAGCGTGAGAGCGTAATTTTCGTCTCGAAAGAAGAACTCCTGTAGTCCGCTTCGCTTCATCCCGGGTTTGCGGTCCCGAAGGAACTCCAGCAACCCCGGCATCGCCAGGATACGGTCTCGTTCCCGCGGAGAGACGGAGACATCGAAATGCGCGCAACAGGAGAGGCCGGAAACCTTTCGTGCACCTCGCGCTAAACATTTCCGCGTGCAACAAGCGAACCGCCGATCAACGAGTTCTTTGAGGTCCACGAAGACGTTCTCGATCCACGCGCCGTCTCCGGACTCTTCCAACATTTGAACATAGTTTTCTTCCGTTTCCCGACCGGCTTCCTCCGTCCGCCGATCCAGGTCCGTATTCGGTTTGTATCGCGCCATAATCTCTGTCCTTGTCAAAAAAAACGGAAAATCGAAAAAGAGGTTCTTCTCGAGAATGCCAAACATGCCGTTTGCAGCGAAGTTACTTTATAACGGTCGAGCCGTTGTGAGAAGACCTTCGTCGAAGGAATCTTGCTCCACCGCCGCAGAGTTTCCCTGGAAATTTGTTGAAGCGGGCACAACGCCGGCACCTCGGGGGCGTCTTCCAGCAGGCAGGATGCCTGCGCCACGGCGGCCTTCTTTGCAGGCAAGATGCCTGCGCCTGTCTCTGTCCCTTGCTCCTATTCGAGGTGCGGCGCGCTCGGTTCCCCGCTGCTGATCGATCTCAATCAGGAATCGATCTCGACGATCTTTCGCCGGGAGCGCGTTGTTATGATTCGTACGGAACGTTTGGGGATTCCGAAGTATCGGGCGAGTGCCGCCGCGATGGCCTCGTTGGCTCGGCCCTTCTCCGGCTTCGCGCGGACGCGGACCACGAATGTTCCATCCGATTGAGGCTCAACGGAATCTCTCCGGCACCCCGGTTTCGCCAGTATTGTGATTCGTTTCATTCTTCTCCTCCCGGCCTGCTTTCCTCGCCCACGCCGACAGAATGATAGGTCCGACCTTGGTGGAGCGGTCTAGGAGGCGCGTAATGAGAGTCGTTAACGCGAGAATGGGATGGAATGTGTTGGAAGTCAAGTTGCCCCGATCGTACTTTTTCCGTTGTGGCGCATACGTTCCCTGGATGACAAGGCGTAGGGATTACGACCTTGCCGGCCGTTCTTCGGCGGCAAGGAAAGGAGGCGATTTTCGTTCTCCGCGGCGCCGAAGGTTCTCTTTGCCGTTCGAGGAAGGTTCCCGTAGGATGAACCGAAGAGATGATGTCGGGAGACGCGGTATCGGGGGGAGAAGAGAGGAAACATCAGGATGTGAGGACGACGCTTCTGGTTTTCAGTTACAACGAGATCGAGGGAATGCGCGCGGTTATGCCTCAGATCGATCCCACCTGGGTCGATCAGATTCTCGTCGTCGACGGCGGCTCGACGGATGGAACGATCGAGTATGCCCGTGAGAGCGGTTATGAGGTTCTGATTCAGAAGAACCCCGGCTTACGGAACGCCTATCGTGAAGCGTATCCGAGGATCGAAGGGGAGATCGTGATCTTTTTCAGTCCGGATGGAAATTCGGTCGCCTCGGATATCCCCCGGCTCGTCAAGAAGATGAAGGAAGGCCACGATATGGTGATCCTGTCGCGGTATCTTCCGGGAGCGCGAAGCGAGGACGATACGGCAATTACCAGGCTGGGGAACAAGGTTTTTACAGGCCTGATCAATCTTCTCTTCGGAGGGAGTTACACCGATGCTATGATCATGTACCGTGCGATCCGGCGGGAATTGTTTGAGGAACTGGGAATCTTCGAGGATCGGATCGTGGAACGGATCTTCGGACATATGATCTGCATCATTCCTCTCCTTTCGATGCGCGCCGCCAAGGCGAGGAAGAGGATTGCCGAGATTCCGGGGGATGAGCCGGCGCGGGTCGGTGGTGAAGGAAAGTGCCGTCATTTCACCTGGGGAGCGATCTACCTCCTCGAGATGTTGCAGGAAGTGATCCAGTGGAAGATTCCAAGGCCGCCGTCGCTTTCCGCGGAGTGATTTTTCGAGAGAGAAACGAGGGGGCGCGATGGGGTGATTTCCTCCCTCTTCTCTCATGATTGACCGCGTGGTTCTGCTCGACCTGGGGACGACCCGGCTCAAAGGGTGGCGGGTCGAGGGAGGGGAGGTAACGGCGGCGCTTTCCGAAAGGGCTCCGGAATTGCGGAGCGAGGGAGATCGAGTCGAATCGGACGCGGCTGGGTACCTTCTCGCCGCCGTACGTCTTCTCGAGCGGCTGATCGTTTCCGATGGAAGAGAATCGCTTTTGGGCCTGGCCGTGCAACGTTCGAGTTTTCTCGTTTGGGAGGCGGAGACGGCGAGACCGCTGACGCCGCTGATCTCTTGGCAGGATACGAGAGCCCAGGATTGGATTGCGCAGAGACGTTCTGGTTCGAGATTTGGGCGGGAATCGGAAGAGTGGCTGCGTTCCGTCACGGGGCTTCTTCTCTCTCCTCATTACTTCGCTCCGAAACTGCGGACGGTCCTGGACGAAAACCCGGACTTGGAAGAGAGGCTTGTTTCCGGAACGGCCCGCGTCGGAACGCTCGATACAGCCTTTCTGAATCATATCGCGGGAGGGGAAGTGTTCGTCACCGGAAGTTCCGTTGCCGGCCGCACGCTTTTGGCGGATCTGAAGTCCGGAGAATGGAACGGGTGGCTTCGAGAGTGGTTCGGATTGGAGCGGATTCCTTTGGCGCGGATTCTGCCCGATGCGGGGGAGATCGTTCGCCTTCGAGAAGGACTTTCTTGCGGGGCGATCGTCGGGGATCAGGCCGCGGCGTATCTGGCGCTTTGGGACGTCGACGAGCCGCCCGTCTTGGTCAATATTGGAACGGGCGCGTTCACCCTGGCCCCTCTCAGGAACGCGGAAATCGGGAAGGAAATTTCCCGCGAAGGCACGGTCTTGCGCGGGAGTCGCGATCGCTACCTGCGCTCGCTCGTTCGCTGGAAGAGGAACGGGGGGGAGGAACGTCTTTTGATGCAGGAAGGAACGGTCAACGGGACGGGGAACAGGCTCGAGGAGTTTCGCGTGGTCGAGGAGGCTTGGCCGGAGCGCGATCCCGCTCCGGATGGATTCTGTATTCCGGATCGAGGGATGATCGGAGCGCCGTGGTGGTGCCCGGCGCCGGTCGATCCGTTCCAGGGAGAATACAAAGAAGCCGACCGCCCACGGCTTATCAGGGAAGGAATCGTCTTTCGGTTGGCCGAGCAGATCGAGGAGATCGCGGAGAATGCCGAGACGATTTTTCTTTCGGGAGGCGGCATCGCGGACCCGTTGATTCCCTCGGGGCTGGCGGCTCTTTTTCCGGAAAAGACGTTTCGACTGCTCGATGATCCGGAAGCGACCTTGCGGGGCTTGGCCCGGATTGTTCAGATCAGCCGCGGCGGCCCCCGGTTGAGTGCTCCCAAGTGGAGGGAGGTCGAAGGCGCGGGCGCGGAGTGGTTGAGGGAGAAATACGGGCGATGGAAGGAGATGAGAACCTCGGTGTAGGTACGGCGCCGTGAGCGGATGGTTGATGTGTTGTCGAAGCGGGAAAGGAGAGAGAAGGGGAAAGGGCGAGATCAGGTAAAGCCCTGGGATGGTTTGGCAACGAGGGGCGGTCGGTTTTCCAGGAATTCCTATGTAAAAAGGAGGGTTTCTTTTTTTTTCTCGATATATAGAATTGGTTGGAGAAAGGGAACAGCGGGGGAGTGAGAGGGACCGTGGAGGAGAACGAGGAAAACGAGTCGAATCGGTCGTTCAGTCCGCACGATATGGCGGAGCAATCGCGTCGCCTTTTGGTCCGTTCCGGGATCAATGCCGCGACCGCAGGAATGCTGGATCAGGCCTTGGACTATTTCGGAGCGGCGATCCGAAAAGCCCGGTCGCTCAACCTCTGGGATTTCGAGGCGGAGTTCTTCAAGTTCGTGGCGTTGTATCAAGATCGCCAGTACCGTTTGGCGGTGAAGCGGTGTTGTGAAGCGCTGGATGCCGCGCATTTCATGGGGGAATTGGCTTCCCAAGAAGGTGTTTTTCTGCCTCGTGACGTCGTCATCACGGAGCTCGAAAATTACCTTGGACAAACAATGCTGATGCGCCGCGACAGTCTCTTTTCCCTCTGGCTCCATTTTTCCAGCCGCGGAAACGGCGAGTTCTATGCCGCAAAGCAGTCCGTGGGGCCTTTCCGCGGGTTGTTCCGGGTCTGGAGGGTTCTGACGAAGAGTTACACCGTCAGTTACAATATGTTGGCCAATGAGCGCGAGGTTTATTCCCGATATCTGGACGCGAAACTTCAGGAACGCGGCCAATCGGGAACGACAGGCGACTTTGGAGCGGTGAGTCTCGATTCGGATCAGCCCCCGACGGTGAATATCGAAGCGGGATGGGAGGATTTTCTCAAGACTCTGCGTCCGGAGGAGGTCGCCGGCTTGGGGGACATCAAGAGAAATCAGTTGCTGGAGATTTGCCGGAGCGTAAGCCACGCGCGGCTGCTGGAGTTGGTCGCGCGGCTTCTGAGCCCGCTGGGCCCTCACTCGAAGGAACCTTTTCTCGAGGCGTTGGCGGAGAATGCGAATCTGGATTCCTTGGCGCAGGAAGCGAAATCGCTCGGAGCTTCGTTGATCGAGGAAGCGCGGGACCATGCGGGCAGAGCAAGGTGAAGACAGCAACGGAGAGATGACCGGAATGGCGGGGAGTCGAGCGGTTCTCAAAAGAGTTTTCGGGTTCCCTTGGCTCCTTTTTTCAGGATCTTTTTCATCGTCTTGGCGGCTTTTTTGGCGGCCTTGAGCTCTTCTTTGGAAAGAAGAGGCCCCGACGAGGAAAGAGAAGTTACGGACGAGATTTCTTCCCGGGGCTGATATTCGTCTTTGTGGGAGGAAAGGGGCTTTCGATCGGGGGAGGTTGGAGCGGACACGGAAGATCGTAGGGAAGGGGCGGAGGCCGTGTGACCGCGAGGCGATTCGGTGGTATCGGAGGATGGAGTCGGGGTCTTCGCCGCGATTCGCCTTTTCGCGTGCGCAAGGAATGCCAAGGTAAGTGATTTCCCGAACTGACCGATCATACCGGCGAGAAACACCGCCAGAACCCACAGAATCCATTCCGGCCACGTTTGAATTTCCCGAAGAATTTTGGAAACAAGATCCATTTTCACATCAGGGGAAAGAATAGCGGATTGGACGAAAAAGGCAAAATCCGTTCTCGAAACAAAGGGATGCAAATCTTCGGATGACGGAGCGCGAGAGGGGATGGAAACGGGAACAGGGACGCAGTGTGGGCAGGAATGCTTCCTTTTGAATCGGGGCAACCGTCGTTCGGCGCGCGCCGGATTCAGAGTTCCGTGGAAACTCGGGGAAAGAATAATGCCGCATCGTGGCGAAGAAGTCGGAAACGGCTTTTTGTAGCGGCGCGTTTCGTGTATGATCGCGGCGAACACCGGAACAATGAAAAGAAAGAAGCAACGAAACGGAAAGAATGAATTCGAGGATTTAGGACTTCCCACGGAGATTTTGGACGCGTTACGGGAGCGGGGATACGAGCGACCGACGCCGATTCAGGCGGCGGCGATTCCGATGGCTTTGGCGGGACGCGACCTTCTCGGCTCGGCCCAAACAGGGACCGGGAAAACGGCGGCCTATGGCATTCCCATTCTCGAACGTCTGCGTGCTACCACGTTTGCTCACGATCCGCGCGCGTTGGTGCTGACTCCGACACGGGAACTGGCGCAGCAGGTCGGTGAGTTTCTCGAGGCCTACGGCAAGAATTTGAAGTGTCGGGTCGTGGTCGTGGTCGGCGGGGCGTCGATGAGACGGCAGATTTCCCTTTTGAAGGCCGGATGCGATCTCGTTGTCGCCACACCGGGACGATTTCTTGATCTGTACCGGCAACGCGCGCTGCAACTCGGGCGGATCGAGATCGCCGTGTTGGACGAAGCGGATCGGATGCTCGATATGGGGTTCATTCCCGACGTGCGTAGGATCATGCGTTCCCTTCCGCGAAGACGGCAAACCTTGCTCTTTTCCGCCACGCTCGTTCCAGAGGTCGAACGATTGGCGCGGGATTTCCTCATCGATCCCGTGCGTGTCGAAGTGGCTCCGCCGGTGACCCCAGCCGAGAAAATCGAACAGATCCTCTGTCCCGTCGATTTTCAATACAAGGAGATGTTGTTGGACCACATTGTTCGCTCGGAGACGACGGACCAGGTTCTGATCTTTACGGGAACCAAGCGGGCCGCCGATGCGGTGGAGCGCTATCTGAGGCGAAAGGGCCATTCCGTGCGAGTCATTCACGGCGATTGCTCTCAGTCCGTTCGCAACCGGGCCCTCCGGGATTTTCGAAGCGGAAGGATACGGGTTCTCGTCGCCACCGATGTCGCCTCGCGTGGCCTGGATATCGAGGGGATCAGCCACGTCATCAACTTCGATCTTCCGGAAACGGTGGAGGATTACGTTCATCGGATCGGGCGCACGGCTCGAGCGGAGGCTTCCGGAGTCGCTCTCTCGCTCGTCGGAACCAAGGATCTCGAAAAAATCCGGCGGATCGAGGAAACCTTCGGAAAGCGACTGGAGCGCCGGGTTTTCGCGGGTTTCGAACCGAAGACCTGCGATATTTTGCTGAAGGAAATTGGAGCGGATCGAGGCCGGTCGCGGCCCGGATTTGTCCGGCGTCGACGACTCTTGCGTAAGGGGCGTTGAAATTTTATTGAAAACGGGAACGGGTCAGATTGTCCAAGGGAAGAGGCGGTACGGGGAATGGGAGCGACGGAAAGGGGGGGCGATACATACGGTGCTCTCCTTCGTTTCGAAAGGCCCCATGCTTCTTTTCCGTGAGGGAACTCAGCGGAGAGTTTGGAGGGCTCCGAGGCTGTAGAGTGTGCCGCCGAGGCGGGCGATCCAGCGGGCGGCGTCCCGGCGGCGCGGAACCTGCGTGGTGAGGGCGACGACGACAAGCGGACCGCCGCGGGTCGGAAGAATCCCCGCGTCGTGGACGACGTCTCGCAGTGTCCCGGTCTTGTGCGGGACGGGAAGTGATTCCGGAAGATATCGCGCCAGGCGCTCTCTGTTCGAACAGGTTTCGAGGATCGCGAGAAGCTCGCGACGGGACGTATCGGAATACAGAAGGTTTCGGCCCGAGGTCGGATTCTCCAGTTCGAGGAGCAGGCGGGATATTTCTTCGGCCGTTGTTGGATTGTCCTTGGGGGAGGCGAGAATTCGGTGACGGAGGCGGGTTGACTTAAACCCCATCCTTACAAATTCCCGGTTTAATTTCTTATTACCGACGATGCGGATGATTGCGTTGGTGGCGGTGTTGTCGCTGTCGCGGATCATCCGTTCGGCGAGTTCACGAAGGGAGAAGGTTCGATGGCGAAAAGGAAGAAAGCGCAACCGCCCGCTTCCGCCCGTTCTATCTTTCTCGCGAAGGTGGTATCGGGTTTGCAACGTGATCTCGCCGCGTTCCGCCATTCGGAAGAGTGCGACGAGGATGGGAAGTTTGATGACGCTGGCGGCGCGGACGATCTCATCGCTTCCGTATTCGAAACGCCAGCCGTTTCTCGGATCACAAACGACGACGGAGACCTTGGCCGGGGAATCGGCGAGAAGGCGGGTGAGGATGGAGCGATAGGAGGGAGGAATAACCGGGGGAGCGGCTTTTTCGAAGGGAAGGGGGAAGATTCGCATGCGAGGCCGCGCCGTTACGGCAAACGGACGGAAGCGAAAGGAAGGAAGGAGCGAGTCGAGGGAGGACTGGAAAAGGGGAATTGCTTCGGACCGGACGAGATATGGCGAGGGGGACGATGAGGTGGAGGAAAGGGAAATTCTGGCTTCGAGATTAGAAGGAAGCGTGCGGGTCAGCGCGTGGGCCTTTGAGAAGACGAGGTTTTTGGAAGAATGATCGAAAGAGGAGTAGGGCGACGCAAAGAAGAGCGCCGCGGAAAGAAGGATAAGAAAGACATTTTTATGAAGCCGCATCGTTCAGCCTCGTTCCTTACCGTGTAGAAATGCTTCTTACGCTTGTGCAACGTATTGAAGTTTACAGTTGGCACATCAGAAGGAGAAGGAGAGCAAAAAACCCAGTGGAAATCCTGTGAAAAAAGGGGGTCGTTCTTACATTTTGTCAATTTCGCGCCGCGGGACCACGGAAGACACGAAAGAGGCGGAAGGAAAGGGATCACGGAGCACACGGAATGGCACGGAAGAGGAACGAACCACCGAACACACGGAAAGGCACGGAGGGGAAGAGGAACCACGGAAAACACGGAATGACACGGAAGGGAGGGGAACCACGGAGCACACGGAAAAAGGAAAGGAAAAAATCAAAAAGGCAAAAGTCAAAAGTCAAAAGGCAAAAGTCAAAAGGAAGAAGGCGAGGGCAGGGTTGAGGGCAGAAGAGAGGAAGAAGAGGGGGAAGAGAAAAAATGTCAAACCAACCGCCGCATTTGAGGTTAGAATTGGGGCATGGGGTCACGTCTTTTCATTGAAAAACCACTTGCTCGTCTTCTTCATTGGGTCTTGTTTCTATCGGCGGTTGTTCTTCTCGTCAATTACTTCACACTCTTCGATTCGTTTACGGAGCCGCTACGTCACCGCGCTCTGACTTTCGTCTTCGATCCTTCCGACGCGGTTTACCGGGCCAATTTGCATCGAGAGGGATTCGCCGAGTCACCCCGGATCGATCACGTCGAAATTCTTGGTTCCTTCAACAACTGGAAGATTCCCGAAGGCGCCCATGACCGCTACCGCATGAGAGAGTTCCCGGGTGGAACTTACCGCATCAGACTCACTCTTCCGGAGGGAACGCACGCTTACAAGTACAGGATCACGACCAGGGACGGCAAGGAGGTCTGGACGGAAGACCAGCGAGCGCATTCTTTTCGGCCGGATGGTTTCGGCGGGCGAAACAGTCTGACGGTGGTTCCCTTGATCGAGGCATTTCGATGGCCCGGGTTTCTTCTTCTTCTTCTTCTTCTTCTTCTTCTCTTGGCATTCGGACTCAGTATCGGAACCATCTTTTCCCCAGCCCTGGATGCCTATCTTTCCCTTCCACTGGGTTTCGGAACCAAACGCGTTCTGCTTCAAGTGGTGCTGAGTGTCGCGGGGATTCTCGTCTGGATCGGGGTCAACGTCGCCTTTCTTGCCCGCGAATACGATTCAGTCGACCTAGAAACGATGTCTCTAAAGGTAAAGCGATTCTGGCCGACGTGGGAGCACGGCATTCGCGGCGTGATCTCACCGTGATCGGGTCCGATGTCAACCTCGCCAGCCGGCTCGTTTCGGAGGCCCGGCCGGACGAATGTCTCGTTTCCGAAAAGTTCTTCGCGGCCTTGAGGGAGAAGCCGCCGGAGGCGGGGGAGATCGAATCCTTGCGGGTCAAGGGCTTCCCGACGGAGATTCCCTGCCGCCGCGTTCCAATTGAGAAAGGGGGGGCGCTCTGATCGAATTCCGATTCGAGAAGGATTTTCGATCTGTTCGGGCGCGGCAATTCGGGGCCCCCCATCCAAACGGATTCGAACGAGCGGCTAATCGCTCGAGGACTGCTCGATCATACCGCCGGCCAAGGTGGCGTTGGTAGCGGGATCGATGAGGATGAAGCTTCCCGTTTGTCGGTGTCCTCGGTACGGATCGAAGAAGAGGGGCTTGGCGGTGCGGATTCTCACCTTGCCGATTTCATTAAGTGCGAGGGTATCGGCGGGATGGGTCGAGAGGTCATTAACATCGAGGCGATGAAAGAGAGTTTGAATCTTGGCAAGCACGGTAAGGGTGGTGTGTTTGATGTAGTACTTTCGAGCGAGGTTGAGGGGGGATTCATTCATCCAGCAGATCACGGCGTCGAATTCGGAGGCAACCGTCGGAAGGTTATCGGGATGAACGAACATCGAACCTCTAGAGATATCGATTTCGTCGTCGAGCAAGAGGGTAACGGCTTGCGGGCAAAAGGCTTCCTCACGTTCGCCATCGTAAGTCGCGATTCCACGAACGCGCGTTTCGATTCGCGAGGGAAGGACGACGATTCTGTCCCCGGTGTGAACGACGCCGGACGCGACCGAACCAGCGAAACCCCGGAAGTCGGGTTCGTCGCGGATGACGTACTGCACGGGAAACCGAAAATCCTTCAGATTTCGATCTTCCTCGAAGTGAAGTCGTTCGAGATATTCCAGCAGAGGTGGTCCCTGATACCACGGCATATTCGTCGAGCGTTCGACGACGTTATCACCTTCGAGCGCGGAGATGGGAATGACGCGCACGTCGCGAACTCCGAGACCGCCGGAGAATTCGCGAAACTCCTTCTGAATTCGCCGGAAGACGTCCTCGTCGTACCCGACCAGGTCCATCTTATTGACGGCGAGGACGATATGAGGGATTTGGAGCAGGGAAGCGATAATGGTGTGGCGCTTGGTCTGGGTGACGACGCCCTTGCGGGCATCGACGAGGATAACGGCGAGGTTGGCGGTCGAAGCGCCGGTGACCATATTTCGGGTGTACTGTTCGTGGCCGGGGGTGTCGGCGATAATGAAACGGCGGCGGGGAGTGGAGAAATAGCGATAGGCCACGTCGATGGTGATGCCCTGTTCGCGTTCGGCGCGGAGACCATCGGTGAGGTTGGCGAGGTTGATACGGCCCGCCCCCGTCAAATCGCTTGAACGTTCCAGCGCCTCCATCTGATCTTCGAAGATCGACTTACTGTCGTAGAGGAGGCGGCCGATGAGTGTGCTTTTTCCGTCATCGACGCTGCCGGCGGTTGTGAAGCGCAGGAGCTGAATTTCACGTTGCGGAGGGGAGACTTCTTCCTTCATCAGAAGTATCCTTCGCGTTTCCGATCTTCCATCGCGGCTTCGGATCGTTTGTCGTCGGCGCGGCCGCCGCGTTCGGTCACGCGGGCCGCGGCGATCTCGGCAAGGATTTCCTCGACCGTTCTCGCCTTCGATTCGATACATCCCGTGCAGGAGATATCGCCGATAGTCCGGACACGAACACTGAGCCGATGGGACGTTTCGCCGGGTTTGAGCGGGAGAAGATCACTGACGGGAAGCCACTGGCCGTCGCGGCGGACGACCTCGCGTTCGTGGGCGAAATAAATACTTGGAATTTCAAGTTTTTCGCGGGAGATATATTCCCAGACGTCGAGTTCGGTCCAGTTGGAGAGAGGGAAGACACGCATATGTTCTCCGGGGTTGACGCGGGTGTTATAAATGTTCCACAGTTCCGGCCGTTGTTCCTTCGGCTCCCATTGTCCGAAAGCGTCGCGAAACGAGAAGATACGCTCCTTGGCCCGCGCCTTTTCCTCGTCTCTCCGCGCTCCCCCAATGAGCGCATCGAACTTGAACTCCTCGATGGCGGCCAGAAGCGTTGGTATTTGTAAAATATTTCGACTCGTTTCCCCGGGGGTTTCGACGGCGATTCCCTTCCGGATGGCTTCGCCGACACTGCGGACGATCAATTTCGCCTTCAATTGCTCGGCTCTCCGATCTCGAAATTCGATCAATTCCGGGAAATTATGCTCCGTATCAATATGGAGAAGGGGAAAAGGGAAGGGGCCGGGGCGGAAGGCTTTTTCGGCGATGCGGAGCATGCAGATGGAGTCCTTGCCACCGGAGAAGAGAAGCGCGGGGCGTTCAAATTCCGCCGCCACCTCGCGCATAATATGGATGCTTTCCGCCTCGAGCGTTTCGAGGTTCGAGAGAACCCGTCGCGTCATCGCCGTGCCTCGATTCCTTTCAGGTAGTCGCTCCGCCTCGTTTTTCGTTCCAGGAGCGAATCAGGAAGCGGATTATACTCTTGCAAACTTCGCTCTGTCAAAATGTGACGGCGACAAACCGATTCGAGCCGCGGTAGCGAAGGAGCAGAATGGCGCTGTCGGCGTCCTCGAGAGCCTCCTGGAGATCGTCGATGGTACGGATCGGATGTCGATTCACCTGGAGGATGCAGGTTCCGGGACGAATTCCAACCTCCTCGGCCAACGAATTGGGATTGACGGAGACGACGACGACGCACCCTGTGGGATCGGCATCGTACTTTTCGGCTTCCTCTCCCTCGACTTCCTTGACGATCACACCGAGTTTTTCAATCTCGCTCTGGCCGCCCAGCGTCTTCGATCGGATTCCCTTTCCGGATTCCGGATGCTCGACAACGGTGACAACCGTCGATCTTCGTTCTCCGTCACGGTAGAAGACGACCTTGACCTTTCTTCCGATTTCGGTCGTCGAGACGGCTTCGAGGAGCTGCGAGGTGTTTCGAATCTTTTGGCCGTCCCATTCGACGATGACATCCCCCGGTTCGAGTTCCGCCTCGTCGGCCGGTGTGCCCTCCTTCACCTCGGTGACGAGGGCTCCTTGGGGGTCCGGAAGGCCGAGTTTTTTGCGGAGTTCCTCGTTGAGGTTCTGGATAGAGACACCGAGGTAGCCGCGAATGACGCGACCGTGTTTGAGAATCGAGCGATAGACGTGGCGGGCGGTATTGATGGGGATTGCGAATCCGATCCCGTTGTTACCCTGACCGCCTCCGGTGATGATCGCGGCATTTATTCCGACGACCTCGCCGCGGATATTGACAAGCGGCCCTCCGGAATTTCCCGGATTGATGGCGGCGTCCGTTTGAATCAGGTTTTCGACCTCCTCGATTCGCAAGCCGCTTCGCCCGAGGGCGGAGATGATTCCCATCGTCACCGTCTGCGACATCGTCTTGCTGAACGGGGTTCCGATAGCGAGCACGAACATGCCGACCTTGAGGTCATCGGAGTTGCCCAAGGGAGCGGAGGGGAGCGTTCCATCGACGTCTTTGAGTTTAAGGACGGCGATATCCGTACGTTTGTCGGACCCCGCCGTTTCAGCGGCGTACTCGCGACCGTCGGCCAGCGTGACGACAATTTCGTCGGCATCGTTGATGACGTGATGATTCGTGAGCACGATTCCGGAGCCGTCAACGATAACGCCGGAACCCAGACCCTGGCGGATACGGTCCTGAGGATAAGGGGAACCGAAGAAGAAGTCGTCCCCGAAGAAATGGCGGAAGAAAGGATCATTGGCGAAGGGCGAGGTATAGGGACGAACCCGTTCGACGGATTTGGTTGAAATTGCGACGACGGCGGGCATAGCCTTCTCCGCGGCGCGAACAATAGCGGATTGGAGATCGGCGACGGTGCCGCTCGAGAGAGCGGGGTCGAAGGCGGAGGAAACGGCGGTTGCCTTTTGCGGATCGGCGAAGAAGGCGCTGTAGGCGTAATGAGTCGCCGCGGCGAGCGTAAAGAGGAACGCGGCGACGAAGAGCGCCGCAAGCAGTTTCGCAAGAAAACCGGTTCGGGTACGGGATCCGTTCATAATGTCAACCTCCTCGATGAAATCAAGCGGCCCGCGCGCGAGGATGAGGAAACCCGTTTCCCCTTCCCAGAAACGAAACCGCTCCATCGGAAAAGCAGCAAGGATCGTGCCATGAAACCGAAAAAACGTCTCGGACACCGATCCGACATCGATCTTGTGAAGTGCGGAACGCTTCGGGCTTCGCCCGCCCTTCTCCTCCTCCTCTTCCTTCTCCTTTTCCGTTCCTATCGTTCAAGACTTCACTTCAAAGTCGGCATCAACGACTTTACCGCTTCCGCCTCCTTCTTGCGAGCCTTTTTCGGTGGAATGATCCGCCGGTGGTGGAGTTTGCGCAGCGGAGGCGTCGGATCCACCTCCGGAGCTTCCCGCTGCCTGTTGAGCCTGATAGGCCTTCGCCACCGCCTCGTCTCGAACCTTGCGCAATTCCTCGAGCGTGCGGCGCACTTCCGCCGCGTTTCGCTCCTCGACCGCCTTCTTGACGGCCTCGCAGGCCTTTTCGATGGCTTCCTTTTCGGACGCGCCGATCTTGTCCCCGAGCTCCTTGAGGGATTTCTCGGTGGCGTAAACCTCGTGGTCCCCCTGGTTGATCGTCTCAATTTCCTCCCGCGCCTTGCGGTCTTCCTCGGCATGCGCCTCGGCTTCGCGTACCGCACGGTCGATCTCTTCCTTCGTCAGTCCCGAGGAAGCCTCGATGCGAATGCTCTGCTCCTTCCCGGTGGCCTTGTCCTTGGCCGTGACGTGGATGATGCCGTTGGCATCGATATCGAAGGTGACCTCGATCTGCGGGATTCCCCGCGGGGCGGGCGGAATTCCGTCGAGGATGAAGCGGCCCAGAGATTTGTTGTCCTTCGCCATCGGGCGTTCCCCTTGGAGGACGTTGATCTCCACCCGCGGTTGATTGTCGGCGGCCGTGGAGTAAACTTGGGATTTCTTGGTCGGGATCGTCGTGTTTCTTGGAATCATGACGTTCATCAATCCTCCTTCGACCTCCACACCCAAAGACAACGGGGTCACGTCAAGGAGCAGTATGTCCTTCACGTTGGGGTCTTCGGAGAGAACGGCCCCTTGAATCGCGGCTCCCATTGCCACGACCTCATCGGGATTGACGGATTTATTGGGAGCCTTACCGAAAATCTGCTTCACCTTTTCCTGGATGATCGGCATCCGAGTCGCGCCGCCGACAAGGACGATTTCGTCGATATCGGAGGCCTTCAACCCGGCGTCTTCCAAGGCCTTCCTACACGGTTCCACCGTTCGCTCGACCAGAGGTTCCACCAGACGTTCGAATTGAGCGCGGGTGATCTTTTGAACGAGATGTTTGGGCCCGGTGGCGTCGGCCGTGATGAACGGCAGATTCACTTCCGTCTCCATCGAGGTGGAGAGTTCGCACTTGGCCTTTTCCGCGGCTTCCTTGAGGCGTTGGAGCGCCATACGATCCTGGCGGATGTCCACGCCCGTTTCCTTCTTGAAATTCTCGGCGAGTTCATCCACGAGGACGTTGTCGAAATCGTCGCCGCCGAGGTGGGTGTCGCCGTTGGTCGATTTCACCTCGACCACGCCTTCGCCGATCTCGAGGATGGAGATGTCAAAAGTTCCGCCGCCGAGGTCGAAGACGGCGATCTTTTCATCCTTCTTCTTATCGAGTCCGTAGGCCAACGCGGCGGCGGTCGGTTCGTTTATGATTCGGCGCACCTCGAGTCCCGCGATCTTTCCGGCATCCTTGGTCGCCTGCCGTTGGGCGTCATTGAAGTAGGCCGGCACCGTGATGACCGCTTCCGTTACCTTTTCCCCAAGATAATCTTCCGCGGTCTGGCGCATCTTCTGAAGAATCATCGCCGAAATCTCGGGAGGGCTGTACCGCTTCCCGCGAATCTCGACATGAGCATCTCCGTTGTCGTGCCGGGCGACTTTGTAGGGAACACGTTTGATCTCCTCTCCCACCTCATCGTACCGCCGTCCCATAAAACGCTTGATCGAAAAGATGGTATTCTCGGGATTGACGACGGCCTGGCGTTTTGCGGCCTGGCCGACGAGACGTTCGCCGTCCTTCGTATAAGCGACGACGGAGGGCGTGGTCCGACCTCCCTCCGCGTTCTGAATGACCGTCGGCTCGCTTCCCTCGAGAACCGAGACGCAAGAATTTGTTGTTCCAAGATCAATTCCGATGATCTTTCCCATTTTTCTACCTCCTCTTGAGCGGGGCGTTTCCGCCATTCCGTATCGTTTCTTCTCGAACGAAACCTTAGTTCCGCAGAGAACGCTATTCTTCCTTCGAACCGCCTGGAAATGGATCCGGAAGAGAGCGCGACTGAATCGTAATTTCACTCGATCCTGTTCGGATCGAGATGGACGAAAAACCGTCGTCGTAGAGCGCCAGCGACAACTCCTCGCCGATCAATGATACGACCGTCTTCCGCAGACGCCGAAGATCGATCGGCTTTGGAAAGAACGCTCGGGCTCCCAGCTCCAAGGCCCGGCGGCGGATGCGGTTTTCCGCAGCCGAGGTCATAATGAGGACCGGAAGATCCTCTCTGCGTTCCATTACCCGGCGAAGAACCTCGAGCCCGTCCAGGCCCGGCATTTGGTAATCGAAGATGCCGAGATGAACGTGCGGGCGACAGGCTCGCTCCAGCGCCGTGATTCCGTCGGGCGCTGTTTCAACCCGATACCCGCTTCGCTCGAATGCTTCAGCCAACGTGTTGCGGCTCAATTCCTCGTCTTCCGCAATGAGAATCGACCGCACCATCGTTACACCCTCGTTCTCTTCACGCCTCCCGGATTGAAATTCCGGGCGGTTCTTGAAATCGGAGGGGATGAGGGGCAATGAGCGTGCCATGAAGTCATAGACATAACTCTCGTAAAATCAATAAGAACGCACGGTTTCCGCGAGAGAAATAACGCCAAAATGACATCATTTCTTTTCGGTTCCTGCCAAATTTTTCACTTTTCTGTGGAAGGTCCGGAGACTCATTCCGAGACGTTCTGCAGCACGTTTCTTATTTCCTCCGGTTCGCTCCAGTGCGATGCGGATGGCTTCGCGTTCAATTTCCTCCATCGTCATTCCATCTTCGAAATAGAAGCGACCGGAGGAGGAGACGGCGTCGCGTCCGGAGATGGTCGGCGGAAGGTCTTGAAGCGTGATACGGGAAGAGGTAGCTGTGATGACGAGGTTTTCGACGAGGTTTTTCAGTTCGCGGACGTTGCCCGGCCAGGAGTAATTTACCAAAGCGCGGACGGCCTCCGACTCAATCGTAAGACCTGGTTTTCCGTGACGTTCGCCGAACTGTTCGAGAAAGTGATTGAGGAGAAGGGGAATATCGGAGGAGCGCGCGGAGAGAGGAGGGACATCGAGGGTGAGGACTTTGAGACGAAAGTAGAGGTCCTGGCGGAAGCGATTCTCGGCGATGAGGGATTCGAGGTCGGCGTTGGTAGCCGCCAGCACGCGAACATCGACCTCGATCTTTCGCACACCGCCAACGCGGAAGAAGGACTGGGTTTCGAGGACGCGGAGGAGTTTGACCTGCGTGTGAAGGGGCATATCCCCGATCTCATCGAGCAGGAGAGTCCCGCCGTCGGCGAGTTCGAAGTAGCCTTTGCGGTCGCCGACAGCCCCCGTGAAGGCGCCGCGTTCATGGCCGAAGAGTTCGGATTCAATGAGGGATTCCGTCAAGGCTCCACAGTTGAAGGCGAGGAACGGTTTCTTTTTGCGCGGAGAGTTGTTGTGGATAGCGTGGGCGATCAATTCCTTGCCGGTTCCGCTGGGGCCGGTGATGAGAACATTGGCTGAGGTCGGAGCGACCTGCCGAATAGTCTGAAAGAGTTTGAGCATCGGCGGGGAGTTTCCAATGATCTGTTCGAACCCGAAACGTTCATCGACCGTTCGGCGGAGTTGAAGGTTATCCCGGGCGAGTTGATGACGTTCGAGGGCCTTGCGGCAGACCTCCCGCAGTTCCGCGATGTTGACGGGTTTATTGAGATATTGGAAGGCGCCTCGCTTCATCGCGTCGACGGCGGATTCAACGCTCCCGTATCCCGTCAAGATGACCACTTCCGGTGCGGGGTCGAGTGATCGGGCCTCGTCGAGTATGCGAAATCCATCGATGTTGGGCATAACGAGATCCGTGACGATGAGGTCATAGTTGCGCGCTTTGATATTCTCGAGTGCTTCCGCTCCGCTCTTGGCGCCGGCGACTTTGTGGCCTTCGCGCTCCAGCGCCTCCACGATTACGTCGCGCGAAGCGGTATCGTCATCGACGACGAGGACTTCAGCCATCGGTCCTCTCCGAAATTCGAGTGCGGGGGATCGTGATGGAGAAAGACGTACCCCGGCCGGGTTCGCTTTCACAATGGAGCGAACCGCCGTGCGCCTCGATGATCCGCTTCACCACCGAAAGTCCGATGCCGGTGCCCTCGTCGCGCGTGGTAAAGAACGGTTCAAAGATGCGCGGAAGGACGTCCGGCGGGATACCTCGTCCCGTATCCGTCATTTGAATCAGAACGCAATCCGCGTGGGTGGGGTGAGAAGAGAGGCGGATCATCAAGGTTCCGCTCGAAGAGCCCTCCATCGCCTGAAGCGCGTTGACGGCGAGGTTCATCAAGGCCTGTTTGAGGGATTCGCGATCTCCGGAAATCAGGATTTCTTCCTTCAACTCGGACAGAATCGTTACTCCCTCGGCATCCGCCTGCGGCGTCAAGAGCGTCACGATTTCCTGGAGGAGATCGGCGAGATCAAAGGGGCGCGGTTGAAGTTTTGGTTCTCGCACAAAGGCAAGAAAGTCGGTCAGGATCGTGTCGAGCCGATCGACTTCGCGCAGTATCCTTCGCACGCGCCGCGTCTGCGGCCCCTCGCCTCCTTCATTCCGCTCCGTGTCCTCCTCGAGCAGTTGGAGATTGGCTCGGATTGCGTTGAGGGGGTTGCGAAGTTCGTGGACGAGCCCGGCCGTGAGGCTTCCGAGCGCGGCCAGTTTTTCCGGTGTCGGTGATTTAGGCAACGTCGTCGTCATCAGCGCGAGTGTAACTCCGGGATATCGTTGCAGGCAAGAAGTTCGCGTTATAGGATGAGATCCGGTTGTATCGCCGGGAAGGCGCCTTTGCGGGGAGTGGGACGGAAGGAGATCGAGAAGGGGCGCGGCGAGATCGGAAAAGGAAATGCGGGCCCTAAGAGATACTCGGTTGTAGGGGCGGGACGTCCGAGAGATACTCCGGTGTCGCGCGGGAAGTTTTGAAAAGAAAGTGAGGGGAAAAATCGATGAGCCGAAGGTTGAAGAAAAAGTCTCCCGAAAAGAAGAAGGAGGATCAGCGAATTGTGCGGGAGCGGGTCCGTAGGATTGCGCTGCTGACATCCGGCGGCGATGCTCCGGGGCTCAACGGCGTCATCCGCGCGGCCGTGAAAACGGCGATCCTGCAATATGGGATGTCGGTCTTTGGAGTTCGGGAAGGGTTCGAGGGGTTATTGATGGACGGCGGGATCTTTCCTCTGGATATGGCTTCCGTCCGCGGCCTTCTTCCGCGGGGAGGAACGATCCTAGGGACGCGGAACACCGGCGAGTATCACGCTTTTTTCGAGAGGGGAACGGCGAAGCGGCGGAAGGAACTGCTCTGGAATGGAGTGCGCGCGCTCAACGAGTACGGAATCGATGCCTTGATCGCGATTGGAGGTGAAGGGTCGCTTTACGTGGCTTCGGAGTTCCAGAAATACGGATTTCCGGTCGTGGGGGTTCCGAAGACGATCGACAACGATCTTGCGGCGACGGATTACACCTTCGGGTTCGACACGGCCGTCACGATTGCGACGGAAGCGTTGGATCGACTCACGACGACCGCGGAGAGCCACGACCGCGTGATGATTCTCGAGGTGATGGGACGAGGAGCGGGTTGGATCGCATTGGCGGCGGGAATCGCCGGTGGAGCGGACATTATTCTCATTCCGGAGATCCCGTTCTCGATCGGAAAGATCGTCGAGCACATTCGACTTCGGGAATCGACGGGGGCGCGCTTTCATATCATCGTTGTTGCGGAGGGAGCACGGCCGAAGGGGCGCAAGGCGGAATTGACGTACACGACGCCGAAGGGGAAGAAACGCCTCGGGGGGATCGCGGCCTGGTTGGCCGGCGAACTCGGGGGAAGGATCGAGAACGAGATTCGATACACGGTTCTGGGACACCTCCAACGCGGGGGAAGCCCGACCGCCTTCGATCGGATTCTGGCTACCCGATTCGGGGCCTATGCCGTTCATTTGGCGGCGCGGCGCGAGTTCGGAAGAATGGTGAGCCTGCGGACTCCCGAGATAACCTCCGTTCCGATCGAGGAGGCCATTCGGACGTATCACCGGGTTCATAAGACGGAGGGAATGATCCGGACGGCCCGCTCGATCGGGCTGACCTTTGGCGATTGAGGTTCTTCGGCTCCGCGGAGTTTTCTCCGACTCTATCCGAAAAAGGGCCGTGAGGCGGAAGGGCCGAGGATGGAGATGACCGGCCCGGAGGAAGAGGCGGGAAGGGGAAGGGGCGGTTTCGCGATCGGAGCCTTGGTTTACGGCATCGCAGTTTTTCTTCTCTATCATTCTTCCGCTTCTCCGAATCTCGGAGCGGCTCACGACGGCATCTATTACGTACGAGCGATGCGGACCGGGTCCGGCCTCTGGCACCCGCACCACCTGCTTCCTTCACCACTGGGGCGCCTTTTCTGGCGGCTTCTTGGGGGAGATCTCGTCGCTCGCTTTGAACTCCTCAATGCCTTCTTCGGAGCAGCCACGGTTGCGGCGCTTTTTTTCATCCTTGCTGATCGGTTCGGACTTTTCACGGCGGTTTTCTATTCAGGAATTTTCGCCCTTTCCTTCGGCCCGTGGTTCTATTCTTCGACGGTGGAAGTTTATATCTTTCCGCTCCCGTTCTTGCTTGTTTCGTATCGGTTGCTTTTTCGGCCGCGCCGTGGTGAGGCGTTCGATGGGAGGGGAGCGAACGCGTCCGGCGCAAGCGCGGGAGACGCGTCTCCGCCTCGAAGTTCGATCTTCTTTTCCGGAATTGCCGCCGCCTTTGCTGTTTTTTTTCATCAGACGAATCTCCTTTTTGTTTTTACTCCGGCTGTTCTTCTTGGGAGGCGGAGGCTTCGGGCCTTTCTAGGCTGGTGCCTCGTCTTCACCCTTCTCGTCGGCGCGGGTTATTTTTGGGTGATCTCGACGGGACGGGCCGCGGGCCGATCCGATTCAGGAACCGCCGCCTCTTGGATGACGTCATACCTCCACACGCAACGAGGACTGGGACATTGGTCGGCCACGACGATTCCGCGGATGGCCGTGGGGACGGGACGCTTCTTCGTCGGCGGGCATTTCCTCTTTCGACTAATGGGAAACTTCGGCGACGGGAGGCATTATCTGGAGGACGAGCGTTTTCTTGTTCAGAGTATGCCGAGAGAGCGTGCGGCACTTCTGCTGGCCGCGGTGTTTTTCGGGATGTTGGGAACGATTGTCTTCCTGCTGGCGGCGCGCCGCGCCGTGCCCAAGGAGATGACGAGAAGATTTTTCGCTTCCGCGTGGAGCCGAGGACTGGCGGCCTGGCTTCTGCCGTACGCGCTCTTTTTTTCCTGGTGGGAGCCGGAGAATGTCGAGTTCTGGATCGCGCCGATGGTGCCGTTTCTGCTTCTTCTGGCCGAGGGGATACCGATTGAGCCGATCGTACGGAAGAGCCGCATCGCCGTTCCGATCCTCCTCTTGATTCCTCTTCTTCTTGGGGCTGTAAACTGGTACGGCAGTATCCGATACTTGCGCGATCCCAGGAATGACTATTATGCGTTCCGCGCATCGGAATTTCAGCCCGCCGGTCCCGGCGATCGCGTTTCGGTGATCGATCCTTGGATCTTAGCTCCGTACCTCGAAGAGAAACGCGGTGTTCGGATAGCAGCGACCGCGGAACCACGGAGGACACGGAAGAGAAGAAGGCAAAGGTCAAAAGGAAAAAGTGAAAGGGAAGCGTGGAGCGCAGACACTCTTGTCTGCGAAAGGACGGGTCGGCGTTCCAAAGGAATGCGGCAAAGAAACGAAAAACGGTGAACGGAGAACTGTGAACGGAAAAACCACGGAGCACACGGAAGGACACGGAAGAGAAGAAGGCAAAAGGCAAAAGGGAAAAGGAAGAAGGGAAAGGCAAAAAGAAAAAGGGGACGGAAAACGTAGTGACCAGCCATGGTTTACCGTTGGCCGTTGAACGTTTCCCGTTGCCGTTTCCCGTTCAGTTTTTTCCTTTTACCTCTTGCCCTTTTTAGCCTCCGTCTTCGTTGCCCGGATTTTCGAAGATTGCGATGGAATCACGTTTCACGAGATTGCAGTCAATCTCGATAATTCTCTATCCCGCTTCTTCGATCAACTTCGCCATCTCGGCGCGCGAATTTCTGGGCCACCAGATTTCGTCATCCACGCGTTGCTGAAACTCCACCGGAATCGCGCCCTTCTCCCATCCGTACTTATCCAATTTTTCCCAGTCGGCATACTGATGGATACAGACCGCACCCTTGACCAGAAGAGGTTTGGCCTTCTTCAAAATCGTTTTGATATCGGCGAGGTTGTTGTGACACAAAACGCCGAAGGACCAGAAGAAATCGAAAAACTCCCTCGGTAATTCCGAATAATCATTTTCAGAGACCTGGTGACATACCAGGCGTCCGTGATAATCGCCGGGGTCGAGCCACTTCGTGACATCCTGAAAATCCACTGTATGAACTTCGCCGTAAGGAACGAGATCCAGGATGGCCCGAGTCCAACTGCCCCGGCCGGGGTCGAGTTCCAAGACGTGCGAGTCCTTCCGCACATTCGGGACAATGAGTTCTCGATAGATGCGGTAATAGGACCCTCCGATCTTTTCCTCTTCGCGACGCCTTACTTCGTCCGGTTCCGGCGTCCGCACCTCACCGCTGTCGTAACCGTAGGAAAATTCTTTCTTCAACCATTCGGAATCCGGCGCCATCGTTCACCTTCGATTTATTGATTGGATCATGAGCAAAGTTTGTGGGTGGGAGATTACTGCTTTTCTCTGGCAATGAATGAGTTTATGAGAAATCAAAAGACGAATTTCAAAATTCGAAACAATTCTTAAATCTCATTCTTGAAGTCGCCATCGCCAGGTCACGCCAGGCAGTCGGATAGGTTACCCTCATTTCCAGTGGTTCCGGCAGGTTTCCGAAAAAAGTACATTCATCGATCAAATTTATGGATAACATCAATTTTGTGCTTCGAATCTCCTTCGAATCTCGAATTTTGCCGTTCGATTACCCACAAGTTCCAGCGAAGAGCCCTTATTTCATTTGTAGCCGACGATGGTTCCTTGGGCGGTCTTGACGGCCACGATTCCGCCTTTTTTCGCGGATTCCTCGTCCGTCTTGAAATCGATCCGGTAACGCCCGTGGAGGATTCCACGCGAGATGTTTCCGTAGATTTCAGAAAGTTTTTCCGGCGTGGGGGCGTAGAAGAAATTCCCGTCGGTCGCAATGGCGATCGTATCGAGCACCTCGAAATCGATATCTTTTCCCAGGCCGATCGTGATGACGGTGACGTGGTTCTTGCGGGCGAGTCCGAGGGCTTCGTCGAGCGTCGCCTTGCTGCCGGGCTTGTCCAAACCGCTCTCATCTTTCCCATCCGTCATAAGTACAAGGAGGCGAGGGGGTTCCTTGGCCGCCAGCAGGGCCGCGCCTGTTTTAAGGGCATCATATAACCGAGTGTATCCTCCCGGTTTCAATTGATCCACCGCCGCTTTAAGCGCCTCGGCATCCGTCGTGAAACCGCTTCCCGCCAGGATATCCGAACTGAATGCGACGATCTGAATCTCATCGTTGGGCTTCTTGTTATCGATGAAGAGCTTTGCCGCTTTCTTGAGTTCGTTCATCGCCGGGCCCATCGTCGTGCTTTTGTCGAGGGCCAGGACGGTGGAGACCGGAGCGTTATCGCCTTCAAAGACGACCTTGACGATTTCCCGCTTCTTCCCTCCGTGGACGACGGAAAAATTGGAGGCGGGGAGATTCGGAATTACTTCGCCATCATCGTTCACGACCGTGACGTAGGAGGAGAGAATGATCTCCTTGTTTTCTTTCTTTTCCGGAAGACGGATGAAGATTTCCGCACGGCGATTGCCCTTCTTTTTCTCGGGATCAGAATTATCGTAACGCGGTTTTTCCTCGCCAACCGCGGCCGTGGCGATTCGGTCCGCCGAAATTCCCTTTCGAATCAAGTATTGCTTCGCCGCCTCGGCTCTTTTCAGCGAAAGAGATTTGTTATACGCGGCAGGACCGATGTCGCAGGTGGCTCCAATGATGTTCACGTCGGCCTTGGGATTCTTCGCCAGAATGCCCGCAACCTCGTCCAGCACCGTGCGCGCTTCGGCGCTCAAATCCGCCTTGTTCAGGGCGAAATGGATCTCGCGATAGAGGATATTTCCCTTTTCCTTTGCCGGAGCCGATGCCGGCGCGGCGAAAACCGGTGTCGCTAGCACCGTCAGAAACAATACCAGTCCCGCCAATCCCAGACCTTGTCCTCTCTTCATCAAACCTCTCCTTCTTTCCCGATTCTCTCGAGCATTCTATGGGTGATGGGAAGGAGTGCAAGGAACAAATTTTCGAACAGGACCGAAAACTCCGAGCCGTCCCGAAGCGGTCGTTTAATTTAGAGAATCCGAGCCGCTATTTTCATCGAGGGCTTTCTTCGGTATATTGCTCCAATGAAAGAAAAACGCGCTTCGAACCTTCTTGTTATCCAGAATGTTTCCAAGCGCTTCCGAGGGCGCCCCGTGGTTCGCGACCTCTCACTGGAGATACCCCCTGGGTCCATCTTCGGATTTCTCGGGCCCAACGGCGCCGGGAAAACAACAACGATGCGGATGGTCACGGGAATCCTCGAACCCACAGTAGGAAGAATCCTCGTCGCCGGATTTGACGTCGTGGAAGAACCACTCGAGGCGAAAAGACGAACCGGCTTCATTCCCGATTCGCCGTTTCTTTATCCGAAACTCACCGGCGAGGAATATCTCGAACTCATCGCCGATCTCTATCACCTTTCGGACTGGAAGAAGCACGCGGAAGAACTGCTGGAACGATTCGTTCTTTCGGAACGAAGAAAGGACTTCATCGAATCCTATTCTTTCGGAATGCGTCAAAAACTTTCGATCTGCGGAGCCCTTCTTCCGAGGCCTTCGCTGATCGTCGTGGACGAACCCCTCATCGGACTGGACCCTCCGGCCGCTCGGACCGTCAAAGATATCTTTCTCGAAGAGACCGAACGGGGTGCGGCGATCTTTATGTCCACCCATCTGCTGGAGATCGCCGAGGCACTCTGCGATACCGTGGGGATTCTCGACAACGGCGAACTCGTCGCGATGGGTCGAATGGAAGAACTTCTCTCCTCGGAGGACGAGCGTTTGGAGGAGGTCTTTTTGAAATTGCTGGCGGAACGGAGAGAAGAAGGAACGCCGGAACGGGAACGTTGGGAGGCCTTGGCGCGTGCCGCCGCGAGGACGATACAACGTCCGCAGCTGCGCAAGAAGAGCCGGGAG
>RFFU01000115.1 GCA_003697085.1 Candidatus Hydrogenedentota bacterium | reverse complement strand
CCGTCGCGCGCCACCGCTTTCACACCCGACCGCTTCCCGTGACTATCGGGCTTGACTTTCAACGGGGTATCTCCATAACGCGGGGAACGAGGGATCTCCCCCACGTGGTATCCCGTCTTTTGTCATTCCGAAAATCGCCGCAAGGCGATTGAGGAATCCCCGCCACGTGGTATTCCGCGGCAGGCGGTGATTCGCATTCGTGGCGGATTCCTCGCGGAGCCTGTTCCGAGCAAATGTGAGGGACTCGGAATGACAATGCTCGTGGGGGATTCCTCGTCGGGCTGCGCCCTCCTCGGCATGACAGGGGAGAGCGTCGCTGCGCGCCGCCTCGTTCGGAATGACAGGGACACAGGGGCCGGGGCGGGGACGTCAGCCGCTCCCGTTTGTTATCCTGTTTCAGAAGGGCGTTTTATGGTGAGCACCCCGTCGAGTTTTTCGATCAACTCCTCGTCGAGCGTAACGAGCGTTGCGCCCGCTTTTTTCGCGCAAGCAGCGACGATAGCGTCCATTCCTCGCAAACGGCACCGTGTTCCCAGTTCGGTGATTGTAACTGCGTCAGAGGCCGAGAGTGGCATTACGGTAATTGTGGGGTCCTCCGATAATCTCGAGTATACACGCATTCCTATGTCGTTCACCGTCGATCGGCGAGCCAGAGCGCAGGCCGTCTCGACAAGAACGGTCGCTGGAATCACACAAGGTTGTTCTCTCGTTTTGAGGCGGATAAGGAATTCTTTCGAGGCTTGGTGGGCCGGTTCTGTATCGAGGACGGCGGCAATAAACACACAACTGTCGACTGTGAAGAGCAACTATTCGTTTTTACCGCGTTCTTCGCGGATGGCGTCAACAGCCGAGCCGCTTCCCTTCCACGAAGCGGACACTTCCTCCGCGAGCGAAAGAAAACCAAAAATGCCCCGTGACTCGTCGGGGGCGGTCGGCGCGTTGGGTGAGGCCGGAGATTGCTTCCCAGCCAGCTCTCTCCGCAATTCTTTCAGATCAGAGATTGCGTGATCCAGCAAGGTCAGTGTCCTATCCATGCTTGAATTATATATTGTGCGGAAACGACCATGCAAGGGGCCGATTTCAAAACTGGAAATGCATAGGTAAGCAGGTGCACCAGCTGGAGCGCGGAAGGGAAGAGGAGAAAGGCAGAAGGGAAAAGGGGAAGAAGCAATCCGTCGGAGCGTAGGCATCCTGCCTGCGCGAAGACCCGCAAGCGGTGCGATCCCTGGGAACGCCGGCATCTTGCCAACAGAAATGAAGTGCAGGTTCTCCCACCTACTGCGGGCAGGATGCCCGCCCTCTCAGGGTTTGCCGCAGACTGGAGAGTCTGTGCTCCATAACGCGGCGAACGCGGGATCCCCCCACGCGGTATCCCGCGCCGGGGACCGTTCAACACTCCCTTTTTTATTTGGAATGAACGTGAGGAATCCCCTCCACCTCGGATTCCGCCCCGAGGATGATCAAAAACGAGGGACGACCTGCTAATCCAACATGCTTTTGATGGTCCGAAGGATACTTTCTTCGTCCAATTGATTTAACCGGTGTAGATATTCTCTGTTCCCCACATCGAAGGTGTAGGCATCCTTGAAGCCCAGTGCCGCCAAACTTTTTCGAGAGCCGTTCTTTTCGAGGAGGGAAGAGATGAGGCCGTCGAGCCCCCCCTTGTTGACGAATCCTTCCTCGAGGGTGACGATGCCGTCGTAGCGTTCCAACGTCTCGAAAAGTTTTCCTTCATCGAACGGTTTCAGGAGAAAGACGTCGATGACGCCGACATCGATAATTTCGCTTTTCAATGACTCGCACGCCGCCAGCGCCCGATGCGTCATATACCCCGTGGCGACGATACACAATTTTTCTCCCCGCCGAATCTCCGAAAAGCCGCACTTCAACTCTTCCGCTCCGATTCCCTTGTAAAGGTTGGGGAGTGCTTTGCCGTCGAGCCTGATGTATTTCGGACCGCTCGCCTTCGCGGTGTAATCGGCGATCTCTTCGCACAATATCCCGTCGCTGGGAGAAAACACAGTCATATTCGGCAGCATCCGCATCAGCCCGAGGTCCTCGAGGCAGTGATGCGACGGGCCGGAGACATCGTAACTCACCCCCGCTCCGACCGCCACGAGGTTGACGTTTATATCTCTCCACTGCGAAAGCATAGCCAGATTGACGCGTACCTGTTCGTAAGCCCTCATGCTTAAGAAGGCGGCGATGCCGTAGGCATAGACCGTCCAACCTTCCAGAGCAAGTCCCGCGGCAAGATTGATGAGATTCTGTTCCGCGATACCGACATTGACGAACCGTTCGGGAAAATCCCGGCGCAATTGGTCCAGGACGGGCGATCCGAAATCGTCGGAAAGAAAGAAGATATCTTCCCTTTTCATTATTCGGTACACCTCTTCCAGGAAGATGTCCCGCATCCGTCTTTCCGGACCGTTCTTCATAACGAATCCGCCAAAAGGGCGTCGATCTCCCTCGGGCTCAGGTTTCGAATATGGCTCAAGGGATCTCTTTCCAGCCGCGGGACGCCTTTCCCCTTGATCGTGCCGGCAACGACGACCTTCGGCCTTCCGGCCGTCCTTTCCTTGAAGCGGGAAAACGTCTCGTGCAATTCTTCAACGTTATGCCCGTCGATGACGGCCGTCTCCCAACCGAACGTTCTGAATTTTTCTTCCAGGGGCTCGAGGTCGATAATGTGGGAGCAACGATCGAGCATACTGGTTCGATTGGCATCCACGATCGCGGTCAAATTGTCCAGGTGAAATTGCGGAGCGAACATAACCGCTTCCCACACGGCCCCCTCGTAAAGTTCCCCGTCTCCCAAAAGAACGAAGACGGAGTTTCCCTTTCCCTTCTTCTTCAAGCCGAGCGCCATTCCGCATCCCACTCCGAGCCCGTGCCCCAACGAGCCGTTGATCGTTTCGTAACCGGGCACACTCGGGTCGGGAATGCTTCCCAAAAGAGCCCCCGGACGACACACCCTCTCCAATTCCGCTTCGTCGAAAAAACCCAGGTCGGCCAGAATGGGAAAGAGAGAGACGGAGCCGTGGGCTTTGCTGACGATCAACCGATCCCTCTCTTCGGAGCGAAAATGAGAAGGATCGATCTTTATGAATCCGCCGTAATAGAGAACCACGAGTATTTCGACGGCGGAGAGGGAAGACGCCAACCTCGTTTCGGGAGCACGTTTGTGGATCTTCAAAGTCTCGCGCCGGACGAAGTCGGCCTTCTTTTCGAGAAAACTCCGATCAACGGGCATAATGTCGGGACCTTTCTCCTTTGCTTACCGCCTTGAAAACTCTACAACGACCGGAAGAGTGTGGGAAGGTTTTCGGCTGGAGAAAAAAATGGGCAATGCACGGGGACATTGTGAGCCGCCGATAAGGGCGCGACCGGAACGGAGGTGGTTGCGCCCCATCGGGAAGTGGGGGAATGGTGCGCAGGTTCTCGAACCTGCAAAGGGCGGATCGGCTTCTTGCTAACCAGGATATGAGAAAATGTTGCAGCACGGAGAAAGGTGATTTAGCATTCGGAAGATCCAAGGAGGCGTTATCGGTGATCAAGGTGATCAAGAGGAGATCTTTCAGGTGAACGTGGACAAGATGCTGGTGGAACGGATCACTCGCGAAGTCGTGCGTCGTCTCGAAAGGAGCGCGGCTTCCGGTGGGGGGGAGGCTGGCGGCGTGTCCACGGGAAATCTCGTGGTGTTGGTTACAGGCACCGCGGCGGGATTCGATGAAGCCGTAATTCAAATCGAGAAGATGCGGAACCGATACGGGCGGCTTATCGTAGTTTTGACGAGGTGTGCGGAAGGAAATGGGGGGCCACGCGCGGTCGGACCTGAATTTATCCGGCGGACAAGTCCGGATCGGGTTTACAAGGAAAGTGAAGGCGCCTCCGCGGGGGAGATTCTCCAGGGGGCGTCGGTGTTGGTAATACCGCTTTGTAACACAACGACGGCCGGAAAAATATCCTGGCTCATCGCCGATTCGCTCGGTCCCCAACTTGTCCTGGCGGCACTGTTGCGGAGGATCCCGGTTGTCGCAGCCGAAAATGCCCTTTTATCGGGATTACAGCGCCAGGGGTTTACGCCGCCGGCTTTTCGAGAAATCGGCGCCGATCTCGTCGAACGCTTGAAAAAGACTGGAGTACGTGTTGTCGATGTCTGGAAGCTCTCTGAAAGTACCGTTGGAGACGGCGGGACGGTTGTTTCTCCGGCAGGTGGGTTTTCGAATGCAGACACTCCTTCCGGAATGAGTTTGACGGGATCAGCGACCGTGGATTGTCGTACGGCCGTGGAGGACATAGAAGAATATCTCGTTTCCAAACTGGCCGATGATCCGACGTGCGCGCCGTGCGCCGCGCGAGTTAGGGAATCAATCGAGGAGTGTATTGCGGCGGGAGCCTGCCGCATTGGAACGACGGGGTCAGCCGAGGTGGCCGGCAACAAGGGTGACCGAATCGCCAAGATGATCGATCACACCTTTCTGAAGCCGAACGCCACACCGAAAGACATCGAGAGGCTCTGTGCGGAGGCGCGGAAATTTGGTTTCAAATCCGTCTGTGTCAATCCCACGTACGTCTCGCTTTGCAAACGGCTGTTGCGGGGGTCGGGGGTCTTGGTATGTACCGTTATCGGATTCCCGCTCGGTGCGACCACGACGGCGGCCAAGGCCGCCGAGACGCGGGATGCAGTGGCCGATGGTGCAGACGAAATCGATATGGTGATTAACGTCGGCGCGCTGAAGGCAGGAGAGTACGAAAAGGTCAAGCATGACATCGAGGCAGTGGTGGAGGCGGCGAAAGGCCGGACGGTAAAGGTCATTCTCGAAACGCATCTTCTTACGGATGAGGAAAAAGTCGCCGCCTGTCAGCTGTGTGTCGCCGCAGGTGCGCATTTCGTAAAAACTTCGACGGGGTTTGGCGGAGGCGGGGCGACGCCCGAGGATGTTGCTTTGATGCGGAAGGTGGTCGGTCGATCGTTGGGTGTCAAGGCTTCCGGAGGTGTCAGGACGAAGGAAGACGCAGAAAAGATGATTCGCGCGGGAGCGACGCGGATCGGAGCATCGGCTTCGGTGGCGATTGTAACCGGAAAGAAGTCCCAAAAAGCAGGCTATTGAATTCGTTGTGATGCCAAGCCGATCTATCTCGGCGAGGGAATTGGAAAGGAAAAAATCACCGGGGGGAAAGCAGGAACAGGAACGCGGGCATGAAAGTGATAGGAAGGATCTGTTGAACACCGCTGAGTATTGATGGACAGGGAGGTTATTGAGAAGGGTGACAACGGCAAATAACAATAACGATGGTACTTTTAGGAGAATTGTCCTGATCGTATTGGATTCAGTCGGTGTTGGTGCGATGCCCGATGCCGAAGAATACGACGGTCATCGGTATTCGAACACTCTTGGCAATACAGCAAAAGCAGTCGGAGGACTCGAACTGCCGCATCTCGAAGCATTAGGCTTGGGAAATCTCACCGAGGTGAAAGGGGTATCACCCCGGCGGCCGGCGAAAGGTCTGTTCGGTAAGGCGGCGTTGGCTGCTCCGAACAAGGATACGACTTCGGGACACTGGGAGATGATGGGGTGTGTTCTGAAAAGAAAACTTCCGGTCTATCCTCGAGGATTTCCTGAAGATCTTCTTGAAAAATTCATAAAGGAGACGGGCGTTCCCGGTGTTTTGGGGAATCTCTCGATTTCCGGAACGGAAGTGATCAAACTCTTTGGAGATGAACATATCAAAACGGGCAAACCGATTGTCTATACCAGTGCTGATTCCGTATTTCAAATTGCCGCTCACGAGGAGGCTTTCGGTTTGAAACGTCTTTATGACGTGTGTGAGAAGGCTCGGAGCTTGTTACGGGGGGAGCACGAGGTGGGACGCGTTATCGCACGGCCGTTTTTGGGAGAAAACGGTCATTTTACACGAACGGCAAACCGCCGGGACTATTCGCTTCTGCCGCCGAGTCGCACAGTGTTGGATGAACTGCAGAAGGCGGGGATTCCTAGCCTGGCCGTCGGCAAGATTTGTGACATCTTCGCGGGACGCGGAATCAAGGATTACGTCAAAACACGAAATAATGCCGATGGAATTAGAAAGACGCTTCTGGGGATAGACAGTCATCCGGAAGGTCTGATCTTCACGAACCTCGTGGATTTCGATATGTTGTACGGTCACAGAAATAATCCGCAAGGATATGCCGGAGCGTTGGAGGAGTTCGACAATGCCTTACCGCGGATACAAGAAGTTCTCGGAGAAGATGACCTGCTTCTTTTGTGTAGTGACCACGGAAACGATCCTACAACGCCGGGGACGGATCACTCGCGGGAGTACTGTTTAATATTGGGGTGGAGCCCTCGGTGGCGGGAAGGTAAGGATGTCGGGCTTCGCCGGTCGTTGGCGGATATCGGCGCCACGGTTTCGGAGAATTTTGGTCTCCCGATTTTGGCGGGGGAGTCCTTCCTTCGCGGATAAATCGATCCGCGGAACAGGGAGAAGGGGAACCAGGAAAGAGATGGAGTATGCCAAGAAGGGGGGGGATTACGGT
>RFFU01000114.1 GCA_003697085.1 Candidatus Hydrogenedentota bacterium | reverse complement strand
TTGCCTTTTGCCTTTTGACTTTTTCTTTATTCCGTGCCTTCCGTGGTTCGTTTCCGGCCGTTCCGAAAAACGAAATTGACAAATTGTAAGAATGACCCCTTTTTTAAAGCGGCAACAGCACCAGTTCCGCCTTTCGCTCGTTCCAACCGGTCTTTCGGACCTTGACGACGACCACCACCGGCCCCCGTTCAATCTTGGCGATTCCCAGATTCGTCAGTTCGCCGTCGAAGAGCGGCGTCTCCCAGCGTTTCACCAACCGGTCGCCGCGCAGCTGCATTCCGACGATCTTCCCCGAGGAATACCGCTGAAGCCGGCCCAAACGAATGAATCCTCGCTCCGCTCCGCCCTCCAGAAGATTCCGTACCGCGATCAGATCCTCCGTTCCGTCTCCGTCGAGGTCGAAGACCTCCAGCCCCGTTCGAAACTCCTCCGCATTCTTCTTGTCCGCCGACTCGATCCGCCGGTTCGACCCGCCGTATCGCAGCGGACTCTTCCAGAGCAGACTGCCCGAGGGATTGAAGAGAAGCAGATGATTTTCGTAATCGAGCGAGACGGTGAATCCTCCTCCCAACCGAGCCACACCGAAGAGCCTGGCTTTTCCCGGAAATACGGCCGGTTCCGAAACCATCTTTCCGTCTCGATACCGAAGCCGCTCGATCTTGCCCTGAAAGGGCCGCGAAGACCCGTACCTCTGCGCGAAGAGTTCAGCCTTCCCGTCGATTTTCATCACGCGAAGAAATTTTCCTCCCGCCTTGTAAAACTTCTTCAATTTCCCATTCCGGTACCGATACCCGATGCCGGTCACGTAGTCTCCCGGTTTTTGCGTCACGAAAATCTCGTCCCGGCCGTCGCCGTCGATATCCCCCGCACTCAAGAGAAACGCGCGCGCCATCCACCCCAAAGAAAGTTTTTCCATTTCCCGGGCTCCTTTGGTCGAAAGTTCGAAAACGTGAAGGACCTTCTCCTCGGCCAAAAGCATCTCATCGGTTCCATCACCGTCGATGTCCGCCGGTACCGCCGCCACCGGAACGAAATCCAATCGAAAACTCGCCGCGTTCCCTTCCTCCTCTTTTACCTCGTGGAATCCCCGGTTCGCGGACGCGGTTCGGCGTTCCGTCTTCTGGTTCGCCTCTACTGCCGCGGCTTCGTCGCGCCGGGATCGACGAGTCTCTTCCTCAGCCGATCCGCCGGTTTTCTCCGCCTCCTCAGCGGACTCCGATTCCCGCACCTCGGCCGCGGCGCGTCGCGCCTCGCGGAGGTTTTCCCGAGGAATCTCCCTTGTCCACGGCTCCTTTTCACTGGAAGCGGAAGCCACGACCAGGGTCACGCCGTCCCGCGATACGTTGAATCCGATTCCCACATCCGCGCCGGCCTCGATCACCGCCCCGGAGGCTCGAGAAGTCCTCAACGATCTCGGGTCGCTTGTCTTCCACTCGACGTTCGGGACCCTTCGCGCCGCCGCCGCCACCTCCTCCGCCATCTCCCGGATTCCCGCATCCTTCGATTGAGGCGGAAAGAAAACACCGATCGGATTCCGTGCCGGCCGAACGAGATCTCCGACAGCGGGTTTCATCGCCCCCTCGCTCTCCACGATCTCCGCCTTCGAGAACTTCTTTCGAATCCAAGTGATCCTGACGCGAGCCACCAGCGTCCGGGTCCTTCCCAGAACCTCGCCAGTAACCGGATGCTTGAGCGTCTCTCCCGGACGTTCCACCAGATATTCCTTTCCGACCGCTGCCCCCTTCTCCGCGGTCACATCGACGTAAACCTCTTTCTCCCCCGCAAAGATCACGACACCCTCGGCGGGGAGAAACCCTTGGATCGCCTCATCGAGGCCCCGGAGAAGTTCTTGCGGCACCGCCGCAAGAACTCCGCCTCCGGTCGAAATCACCAGAAGCACTCCCAACACTCCACTCGCCCACAAGGCAACCCCGTTCCTCTTCTTTCTCATTCCTTCTCCTCCTTGGTCATACGAGAAGCGGATTCCGCTTCAAGAGAATCTCCCGGAAATTCCTCGCCAGTTCAGCGCAGTCGCATCGTTCCCGCAACGAAATGCGCGGTCCCGCTCCGACCAGCGTTCGGTCGAGTTCGGGATCGATCCGTCCGGTCGAAAGCGTCCCTTGTACCAAAACGCCGCCGCGGATCGCCCGGGCCGCCAACCCGAGAATCTTCGTACCGTCGAGACAAAGTTCCGCACCGACGCCGGCAGTATAACAGAAACGTGGAGCGCGTACCAAAGGTCGCTCCGCCCGCGCGACGATGATTCCCTGCTTCGACAATGCCGCCCGCCACGCCTCCGAAACCCGTTCCAAATGCCGCCCCGTTCCTCGAATCGCCGCTTCCGTGGATTCCGGAAAGGCGACACCGAAACATAAGTCTCCGTCGTGGCGCAGGATTCCGCCGCCCGTCGGTCGCCGCGCGAACTCGTGCCCCGCGCAACGCCAGCGTTCCAGCATCTCCTCGTTCACGGAGGCATTCCTTCCCGCCGTCACACTCGGCCGGCGGAAAATATAAAGCGCCGCTCGCGTCTTTCCGTCACGAGCCGTGCTCCGCAGCGCCTCCTCGTCCGCTTTCATCTGCTCCACCGCGCCGACCACCATGATGACTTCGTCGTCCGAACACGGCTCTTCCAAAAAACAGGCCCCGACGGACGATACCTCCGCGTCACCGATCATATTCCCACAAAACCCAGTCTCGAACGCGCGACTGAAATACATTTCTGTCGAGAAACGTGATATTGTCGATTGCTTCGGCCGGACTTCGCCCTGCTGAAAGAAGCGTCACGAGATCGGCGATGGCCCGCTGGCCATAATTTGTAGCAAGAAAACGGATCGCCGCCGCCGACTCGTCATAGGCCAACCGAACATCGCTGTCCCCCGGCAAACTCGTGAACGGTTTTTCCAATCTCCAAAGATCGATCCATTCCTTCCTCTTGATCGCCGTCACGAGATAGGAGGCGTCCTGCAGGGAGTCCCATTGATCGATTTCGAGATACTTGGCGATCCCCTCGTGGATCCACGCCGGAACATCGCCCGCGCAAACCTGATTCAAGACCGCGTGGGCAACCTCGTGGCGAATGACGCGGGTCAGATAGGTCACCGGCCGATTCACCTCGGATTCCCGTAGGCGAACCTTTCCATCATAAAGTCCCGTGGCCCAGTCGGGAGCGGCGACCGCGCGGGAAAAGGCCTCGCCCGTGTAAAGAATCACGGTCAACGGTTTGCGGGGCGTTCGCTCGAAGAGAAACGACGCCCGTTGCCGCGCCTCCTGAAGAATCGGAAGGATCTGGTTGAAAAGTTCATACCGCGCCGCGCCGCGGAAACGCACCCGAAATCCATCAGCCTCGATCGTCTCGTACAACCTCGTCTCCTCTTCTTCCCGGTCCACGCGCGCCAGAAGATCGTCCAAACCCTTTATGGTTTTCGCCGACAATTCGCGCGCCTTCTTGAGATGCTGCCGCGCCAACGCGAATTCCTCGCGGCGGTAATAGATCTGCCCCAAGGCAAGATGCGCCGCGATCGAAGTGGAATCCCATTCCAACGCCGAACGATAATGATGAATGGCGATCAACGGCCTCCCCGCCTCCCGCTCCGCATCCCCCTTTCCCTCCTCGATCCGCGCCATTCCCCGCCGCGCCGCCCGTGAAGTCGGGATGATCTCCAACGCCTTCCGGAACGCCTCCTCCGCGCCTGGAGTATCCGCCCGCGAATAAAGATGGTACCCGTAAGCCGTATAGACCGTCGCCAGGTCCCTCTTGACGAAGGTATCCGTGGGGGCCAGCTGAACGGCTCGCACAAGCGAGACGATCGCGGTCCCGTAGTCCTTCTCGTCATACGCCACCACCGCGTTCATCCGCAAGGCGTGCAACAGAAGATAGTACGCCTCCGTCGATTCCGGGTTGTGGCCGTAATAGGACTCGAGAAGCGGGATGGCCTTGTCGTATTTCTGATAGTCGACGTACTGCCGCGCACGCGCAAGCGGATCGGTATCCGCGTGCACCGTCCCGCCGAAGAAAAGGATCAGAGAGACCGCAATCGCCGACACCGCACACCATCGACGAAACAGTGGAAGCCCGACGACGTGGTTTCGGATATCGGCGAAGCGAAAGAGAGACGCGCTCACCGCTCTCCCCTCTTTTTCGACCCCTGCAATCTCAACCAAGACTCTCCTTTCGAATGGCTCGGCCTTTTCCGCCCCACCGGCGTTCCTGTTTCGCCGCAAGGGATCACAACAGCGCCACGGCTCTTTCGAGCAATTCCCGTGCCGCGGCTTCGGTTGGAGCCTCCAGCATAACACGAATGATCGGTTCCGTATTGGAGGCCCGCGCGTGAAGCCAACGGTCACTCCAGGAAAGTTTCACGCCGTCCTGATGATCCTTCTCCGCGCCCGTGCCCATTTCCTCCTCGATCCTCTCCAGCGCCGCTCCGATCGCCTCCGGCTCCATCTCCTTCTGAAACTTCAACATCGAGTAGGAAGGGATCTCTCTCACGAGTTCCGAAGGCAACGCGTCCCTCTCCGCCATCATCTCCAAAATCAACGCAATTCCCGTAAAGGAATCGCGACCTTCGTGGACCTCCGGAATCATCACTCCACCGTTCCCCTCGCCTCCGATCGCCCCGTTTACCTCCCGCAATTTCTTCGAGACATTGATCTCGCCGATGCGGGTTCGATAACAAGGACTGTTATACCTGGCCGCGACATCCTCGAGCATCCGGGAGCCGGAAAGGTTTCCGACCACCGGGCGGCCCGGCTTTCGGCTGAGCACGTGTTCCGCGGCGAGAACGAGCGTATACTCCTCGGAGAGACACTCCCCGCCGTCGGCGACCAACGCCAACCGGTCCGCGTCCGGATCCTGCGCGAAACCGATCACCGCGCCGCTCTCCCTCACGGCACGGGAAAGATCTTCCAGATGAGCCGGTCGCGGTTCGGGAGGATGTGGGAATCCGGCGTCGGGAGTCGTGTGAATGGCCACGACCTCACATCCCAATTCCTCGAGCAACCGAGGGGTCATCAACGAGGCGGAGCCGTTGACACAATCGATCGCTACGCGGAAGTGCTTCGAGCGAATCAGTTCCACATCCACCACTTCGAGAATCCGTGTGATGTGGCGCCTTGCCGCCGTATCGTCGGCAATACGTCTTCCCAAGCGATCGTACGCCTGCCACGGAATCCCACGCTCGAAAATCCTGCGGATCGCCAGGGCCTCTTCCCGATCGAGGAAGTATCCTCCCTCCCCTATGAACTTCAGCGCGTTCCATTCCGGAGGATTGTGAGACGCCGTCACGTCGATGCCGCCCGGGAGCCCTTCGGAACGAACAAAGAACTCGATCGTCGGCACGGGACAAATCCCCAGATCGATCACATCCCGCCCGACGGAGCGGAAACTCGATGCCACAAGATCCAACAACATCGGCCCCGAATGACGCGTGTCCCGCCCCAACGCCAAGGCGCCTTCACCGCGCCCGGCGGCGAAGGCCGCCGCCATACCGCAAACCAGCGGCGGAAGAAACGTCTCTCCGACGACCCCCCGCAACCCCGCCTCGGATAATTTCAACCTCGGATCATTCGGAAATTCCGCCATTTGTTCTTCCTCTTCTTCTCTTTCGAATCTTCTTTGCTTCTCTCGGCTTCTTTGCTTCTTCTTCTCCCATCCTCTCCGACGCGCTTTCGATGCGGTTCGCGTTTTGATCTCCTCCGTGCGGGGCGACGCGTCCCAAAAACTACCATCCGAAAGAGTTTTTGCCAACCGGAACGCGACGCCGGGGGCATAGAAAAAGTACCTTTTTCCGAATCGTATCCGTCCGCTCCTGGGCGAAACCCTGCATAGAAACGGGACGGTCGAAGGAGGATCCTCGGCGAAACCGTTTTTGCAGGCAAGATGCCCGTGTTCCCGGGGGGCCATTGTCATTCCGAGACGCGTAAGCGCCGAGGAATCCCCTCCACTTGGCATCCCGCGCCGGTGCTCAATTCACCCCTCACCCCAACCCTCTCCCGAAAGGGGTGAGGGAGAATGAGGAAGTTGCCGGCTGTCCCAGTTGTAGCTGTTGCGCTTTTGGTGTTCACAAGGAGCAGGCAAGATGCCTTCTCTCCCAGGGATCGCCGCAGACTGGAGAGTCTGCGCTCCACCTGGAGGCAAGATGCCTCCGTTCCCGGGTTTCGCTGCGGATTTTGCTTGCCGTTGCTTCCGCTTTTCCGTAGCCTACTCACGGTCCTCATCGCGTGAACGTTTCGCCAAGGGAACGCCTTTCTAACCGCGAACGTGCGAAAGACTGTTCCCGCGCGAAATGCGGTTGGGGGCCGGTCGGAAGGAGGGGGAAGGGGTCGTGCGCGTGGAGGGCCGAGCGGAGATGGAGCGGAGCCTGCAATGTCTTCATCTGCCGGACGGACCGATTCGACGCCCGCGGGGAAGGGAGGAAATACCGTGAGCGACCAGTGGTATTATTATTCCGATTCCGGAGAGACCGTCGGCCCTCTCGGCAGTCAAGATTTGGCTCGTCTGCTCAGAGAAGGGGCACTGACTCCCGACCATTACGTCTGGCGCGAGGGGTTTTCCGATTGGACGGCGTTAAAAGATGTTGATGAACTGGCGCCGTTACTGACACCCTCCGCGACTCCTCCGGCGGTACCCGCTCCGCCCGTCGAGCAGGGCGGGGCGGCCGAGGGAACGGGCGGGGCAGCCGATCTCGTCGCCGCGGCGGGGCCGGCAAAAAAGCCGGGCGACGTGGAAAAAGCCGGTTCGGGGGGGATGGTCGGCGACGGAAAACGCCCTCGTAAAGGACGGTGGTTCCTGGCCGCGGCGGGACTGCTAGTGGCGATCGCCGGCCTTGCCGCCGCCGGGTATTTCGGTTGGCGCTATTACCGCGATCATTTCGCTCGGGAGATTCCGTTGGCCTCTCTGATACCAGCGGGTGTCCGTGTCTATACCGAAAACGACTATCGGAACTTGACTCCGGAAGAGATTCAACGAGCACGAAAATGGATTCCCTTTCTGAAGATGGGAAAGGAGATCACGGTCCCGGATCCCGAAGGGCTCGGATTCCGTGTCGCCACGGCTCTTTATAAGATCGACACCGCCCGCGGCTTTATGCCGGAAATGGTCGTCGTCGTGCAGTGGCAGGATCCCGAAAAGGCCGTCGATCTCGAAAAACAGGCCCTTGATGCCCTCCACGTGAATTCGGCGAAGGGAGAAGAGAAGAACGGATGGGAGGTCTTCGCGGGTGAAAAGAGCCCGAGGGGAACGTGGCACCTGGCGCGGCGCAAGGATTACCGGATCCTTTCGAACAGCAAGAAACGTTTTGAGGAAGCGTTGGCCCTCTGGAAGAATGACAACGGCGCCAGTTTCGCCAAGACGGAAGACTATCGGAAATATTTCGCCGGCGCCGAGAAGACGGTGCAGGACAAGAGTTTCGTCGATTTCCGGAAGATTCTCGATGACATCGATCCCATCGTCGGGCTCTTCGGCGGCGAGGCTTATGCGAACTTCCGGAAGAAGTATCTGAATCAGTTCGGCGCCGTCGTCTCGACGGGACAAACCGAGGGAGGAACATACCGTTTCACTGGATCGATCGCGGTGGACGGGAATCCCTCCTGGTTGAAGAACCTCGCGGATGCCAGTTGTGCGTTTCCCTTCGATGCGTTCAACGGTTATTCCTTCCGGACCGCGCTCGCCTTTCCAAAAGGGTGGGCAAAGCCGTTCGAGACGGTTTTCGAGAAGATCGAAACATCGATCGGCGAGGCGCGCTTGGGAGCGGCGCGCGCAACGATCGGGATGATCAACGGCTCGCTCGCGATGTACTTCGCAGACCACACCGGCAATTACCCCGAGACGAAAGGGAGGGTCGAGGTGGGGCAGATCGCCGGATTGATCCCAAAATATTTACCGGATAACCCTCGGACTCCGTGGAACGAACCCTTCTATTACGAAGGAAACGGCGCCGTGTTCCGTATCGTGGCGAAGAAGGGGGCCGACACCATCCTCGTGTACGAAAGCGAAACGGGGCGCATCGAGACGGCGCCGGACGCTGAAAAACTGCTGTCCTCGGGCGAGAACGAGGTTCCGATGAGTGAGATCGTCGGCGATATTCGCGAACTTGGTTTCGCCTTCGATTGGGGGGGGAAAACGCCGAAGGATATACGCGTCCTAGGCGCGCTGCGATTCGAACGCGAGGAAATGGCGGAAAGATTTCTCGAGCTGGGGGAAGCCGGGAATATCCAGAATAAAAAAGGGTCCGAGGTCCGCGAGGGACCGTGGTTGCTTTTTCAGTTGAACGCCGAAACCGCCGCAAATCCGGAGAAGTTCCGCGGGCTTTCTCCTTCAAAAGACGGTGTTTTCCTCCGGTACTCAATGACCATACCCTTCGCTGAACTCGGCAAACTCGCCGAGAAGACTCCTTCGAAGAAATTCGGATCTCTTCCGAAGGAAACCTGGAAGATTTCGATGGAGGGAAAAGCGCAGGAAGGCAGCGTCTTGCTGACGGGCGAAGTTCAACCGAACCCTCGAGGAGTCGGACTTGCCGCGACGCTCGTGCAGTGGTGCGGCCTGGACAAGAACCTCTCGGCCTTCTCGGAATTTATGAAAAACGCGGGAAAAGGCGGCTTTCCTCCGTTCCTCGGCCCTCCGCTATCCGGAAAATTTCCTTCCCGCTCCCGCTCTTCCTCACCCGTCCCTCCGGAACCCGGAGAACCGGGGCTGAAACAAGTAATCTACTGAAATTCAAGACGGAGCCGCCGAGGACGGTGTTCCCTCCAGTCTGACGGCGATCGGGCCGGCTGTATCGAGGTGCACGTCGCGCTGCGGGAAGGCAATCGTTATTCCGCATTCGCGGAAGAGTTCGTCGATGGAGAAACGAATACGGCTCTCCATCTCTTGCTTCTCCACCACCGAACGAGGTTCCATCCAGAAGAGCAATTCGAATTCGAGCGAATCGGCTCCAAAATCGCGAAAGAGTACCTGGGGGGTGGGTCGGCGAAGGACTCGCTCTTCCCGCGCCACCGCCTCCAGGAGTTTCTTCTCGACGAGCCGGGCATCGGAACCGTAGGCCGCGCCCACCTTGACCGATCCACGGATTCTGCGATCCAGAAGATGCCAGTTGATAACGGGCTTTTCCAAAAAATTGCTGTTGGGTAACACGAGAACCAGATTGTCCGTTGTCCGAATCCGCGTACTCCGCGCTCCGATATGATCCACGACTCCGCGCACATTCTCGATCTCGACAACATCTCCGATCTTGATCGGACGCTCGATCATCAAGATCAGGCCGCTTATGAAATTGTTGATGATGTTCTGCGTCCCGAAGCCCACTCCCAAGGCCACAGCGCTACCGAAGAGCGTGAAGAGTGTCAGGGGGACCTGAAGAACCTGGAGGAGAACGAGGAAAAGAAGAATGAGGAGCGCGTAGAAGAGAAAGGTCTGGACCGTTTCGGCCCCGCCCCGGTCCAAGCGGACACGTTGAGCGATACGGGATACGAGAAACCGGCTTATCCGGCGAGCAAACGCGATCCCCAGAACCACCAGAAGAAGGGAAAGAAGAATCTTTCCGACGGTAAGAGACCCGGACTGAAAAACCAACACCTCGTAATTCCAGATGTCTGCAAAAATCCCGAGGGTCTCCCAAAGCCTCCGGGAAAGAGGAAGCGTCGCCAGACGGTGGGAGAGATCCTTCTGCATCGAAAGGAGGAGATCCGCCGCTCCTTGGAGAAAAGCGGCCCCCTCCTCCAAAACCGCCTCCTGCTTTCGTACCCACCGGAGCTCGTAACGATACCATCTCGTCGGGTCCTTCTCCGTCGCCTCGGAGAGTCGCTTTTCCTGCCATTTCTTCTCGGCCTTGACCCGCGCCGATTCGCTTTCGAGAAAACGAAGGTTTTGCCGAATCTGTTTCTCGAAGGCTTCAAGTTCCTCGCGATCGCGCCGCAGTTCGGAGAGGGATGGAGTTCTCCCGCGAACGAATTCCATCCGAACCAAGGCCGAGTCCAGATCGGCAAGCGCTTTGAGACAGAACTCGGCGGCCAGGCGCGCAGTTCCCGGAAAATCCTTCGCCGCCCGATAGGCTTCCTCCCGCATCCTGACCGCCGCCGAGGGGTTCTCCTCCTTCTCCAAGGCCCGCCGGCTCTCCACCCACTCCTGCTCCCGTTGCTTCTCCTCGTGTTTCAGTTGTTCCAGCCGTTCCTCGAGTTCCCAACGAGCATAGCGAATCCAGAGCCTTTGATCCTCGATCGAAATTGTGTCACTCCAGGCCGCTTGAAACGAAGGCAGTTCCGCCGCCGAGATTTTTTCCGGAACGAGAAGAAAGAGGAGGAAAAAGAGGAGCGCGGAAAGGAAAAAAGCATAACTTTCCGCCCCGGTCGGCCCCCTTCGTCGTGCCCTTCTCACGATCATGCTCTTGTCTTCCTTCCCGAGCCGCCGGCTCCGACCTCGTACCGGTGAACCTCCACAACCCGGCCGAGAATCCGGAAGGAATCTCCCGGAACCGGAATCGATCGATAGCGGGGATTCTCCGGCACAAGTTCCGCACGACCGCGGCGGAGTCGAAGCCGCTTCACCGTCGCCTCTTCCTCCACCAGCGCCACGACGATCTCACCATCCTCCGCCGTCGGACTCTGCTCGACAATGACCACATCTCCATCGAGGATTCCCGCGCCGTTCATACTGTCACCGTGAACCTCCAGCGCGAAGAGCCTCTTTCCCGGTCGTCTTCTCGCCGGAACCGTGCCTTCGTATTCCTCCACGGCCAGTTCCACGCCGCCCGCGGGAACCCGTCCGAGCAGCGGCACCATCTCCATTCCCTCATCGACTCCGATCCCTCTCACGATCGCCCCGCGCGCGGCCTCTTCTCCCCCACCCAGCCGAAGACCTCGGGAACGACGGCGGGGACTCTTCACCAGCCGTCCCTCCGCCACCAACGCCTCGATATGCCCTCGCGCCGTATCGGGCGAGCGAAACCCCAGTTCGCGACAAATCTCCCGGATGCTCGGCGGGTCCCCCGCCAGAATCCGCCCGCGAACGTACTCGTACACCCGCTCGCGCATCTCTCCCACTCGCCTTCTTCCCATCGCCTTCAGTCTAACGGGCTTCCCTTGTCAGGGAAAGCATCGTCCTGAAATCTTCCCGACGAAAAACGGTACCCTTCCGGAACGCGGGCGAAGATATTTTATATTTTTCGTTCGCAGTCACCAAAAAGGGACTATATTATGGGAATTGTGTTCAAGGGAGGAGCGGAAGAGTGAGAATTCGATTGTTTCTTTTCTTGCTGATAGGGACCTCTCTCCTGTTTCCGGGATTGGGGATCCGGAAAGTCCGTGCCGTGGAAACGATGAGGCTGGTGCTGCTTCCCCCTCCTTGGGAGAAGAAGCCTCCCGCGCGCCCGCCCCGCCGGCCGCCGCGACGCGGACGCCCCGAGAGGGATTCCGCCGGAATGCGGGGCAATGCACGGCGGAGAACGCACGGAAACAGTTTCGGAAAATTTTCCTACACAGTCGGTTTCAAACAAGCGGACAGACATCCCACCGACGTCGATATATCTTTTTATCTCCTATCCGACTATGAAGGATTTCAGAAGGTCCGGATCGATGAGGTGAAGGTTTATCCCGACGATCCCGTCATATCCGAGATTCGGACCGATACGCTCGGAGCAAAGATCCTCCACCTTGTTTACAAAGATTTCGCTCCCGGTGAAAACCTGATCGTGAATTATTCCGGTTTTTGCTCCTCCACGAGGAAGCCCCTGGGCGACTGGAAAAATCTGAAAATACCGAGTCGGAAGACGGATTATCCGATCGAGGTGCGGAAGTACTTGGAGCCGGGAGACGAAATAGAGATCACTGAGACATTGAGAGAGTACGCTGAAAAGATCGCAACTTCGGATTTCTATTACGAAGTGATCAAAGCCATCCTGAAAGAGATGGACGGCTATCCCTTCTCTCTCAACACCGATAACCAGGCGTTTCATTACGAATTTCCTCCCGTTTATTTGAGAAGTGCACTGGAAACCTATAGGGATCGAGAAGCGGTATGCGTGGAGATATCTCGTCTCGCCGCCGCCCTCTTCCGCGCGAAGAACATTCCCGCGAGGACGGTCACGGTGCTCGACAATTCAACCACCTTCAATCACACGTGGGTTCAGGTTTACATCAATGGTGCCGGATGGCTCGACGTGGACCCGCTCCTCGGAAAATTTCTTCCGGAAAACAAGCCCTTGCTCGTGATAGACCCCGATCAGAACGATGTCTATGAAACGACTTTTACGACGTCGCCGAAAACGCGGCTTCAGGTATTGAAGCCCGAGATGTTGGAGAACCTTCTGAAGGCGAATCTCGATTGGAAGCCACTTCCTTACGGGAACTGAACTTCGTCCTTCTCCGTACCGTTTCACGTACTCTCAATCCCTCCGTTTTTCGGATGGCAGGCTGTTGGACGGAGCATCCGTCCACTTCGTAATAGGTAACACGTTCTGTCCCCAACAGTCCTCTGCCGATTCCCGAGGCCAATACGTGCCGAGCCCAAACGAAGAAGGAAATTCATTAGCATTTGACACTCCGGCGTTTTGCCGTTGGAATGTTCCCCTCGGCGGAACCTGCGAGAGCACACGAAGGCTCGGATCCTGCTCTCCCGAAAGCGTTTTCCGCGTCGTGTCCCGGCTCTGCCGGAAGGTTTCCCGGAAGGACCCGAGCGCGATCGAAACGAAAAATACGAAGGAGGAGATAGTGGCGAAGAAGGAACCCGGCGATCTCTTGCCGGACTGGCTTAAACCGAAATCCGTAGTGAGGCTGGCAAGCCCGGCGGCCTTCATCGAGGAGAGTCTGAAACGTTCT
>RFFU01000010.1 GCA_003697085.1 Candidatus Hydrogenedentota bacterium | reverse complement strand
GGGGTACGATAACGGAGGTGCTTGTGGAGGAGCCGGGACGAGGCCGGAACCGGCAGAACATTCCGGTCTTCTTCGAGGGAGGGGTCCCCAGGAGGATTTGCCCGGTTTTCGTCGAGGAGGTGACGCCGTTCTCCCTGAAGGGGAGACTGTGTCCCGAGGAAGGAGCCGGTGGCGGGGAGAGGGCGGCGGAGAGGGGGCTTGAGATGAAGACGGCCGCGGTTTCCTGACGGCGGTTGTGATGCCGAAGAGGATCCGTTGGATTCTTCTTGTGCTTTTCTTTGTGGGGATCGGCGTATTGCAATGCGGGCGAGGTTTCCTGCGGGAGCGCGGAGGCGAGATTCTCGACGAGACGATGCACTTATCGGCGATCCGATCCGCCGCGGAGCGAGCCGGGGTCGATCCGCTTCTCGTGTACTCCGTCGTCTTCGTCGAGAGTCGTTTTCGAAAGGAGGCGCAATCCCACAAGGGGGCCGCGGGGTTGATGCAGTTGATGCCGACGACGGCGCGGGAGGTGGCGGCACGGCACAAGATCGATCTTTCCGAACAGGGAATCGAGGATCGCGATCAGAATTTGCTGTTGGGGGCCTTGTATCTGAGGGAACTTCTGGACGATTTCGGCGGGGACACGATCTTGGCTCTGGCGGCGTACAACGGCGGGCCGACCGCCGTGAGACGATGGATCGAGGAGGAGGGCGAGACGGCGACGATCGACTCGTTTCCGAAACGCGAGACGAGACGTTACGTGGAGGAAGTGTTGAAGACGAGGGAACGGTTGGAACGGTGGCGCCGCGCCTGGCGGAAGAGGAATCTGTAGAGGAGGGTGGGGTGCGGATGTGGAAAGGGGAAGTCGGTCATGGCGCGGGAGAGCGCGTGGCGGAGCCCTTGCCGTATCGAATTCGTTTGTTCCAGCGGGGTTCGGCTTTCTTGCCTGGGACGGCGCCTTTGTTTCCGGGAAATAAATTTTTCGACAAAAACGAAGGGAACGCGAACTTTGCGGGGGAGAGGAGAGGAAGGCGGTCGATAAAGAGAAAGATGAAGAGTGCACTTCGAACGAACCTACGCTTTCTCGTCGTGACGGCGTTGTTGGGGATTCTCGGGTCGGTGTCCGCGGCCCGGGAACCGCAACCGCCGTCAAGGATGGAGGAAGTTCGGCGAACGGCCGTAGCGGAGGCGGCGCGGGCGGAGGTTACCGCGGCGGAACGCGCGTTTCTTTCGGGCGACTATGCGGGTGCGGTTTTGATGGCGGAAAAGGCGTGGCGCCGCGGCAGTGGTTTTCTTTCGGAGCGAGGGTGTTTTCTCCGGGCCGTGGGTCTTTTTCGGCAGGGCCGGTACTGGGAGGCGCGGGAAGCGTACGCGGACTATCTGATCAATTTCCTCGGGGGGCGTTATCAAGTCCCGGCGCGGGTGGGGATCGCGGTTGCCGATGAAAGACTCGGGCGGTATCCGGAGGCGATCGAGATATACCGGGCGGTGATCTCGCAGCACGCGGGGAATTCCCTTCTCCCGTGGGTTTATTACAGGCTCGCGGCGGCACTGAAGGCTCTCGGCTCGAAGGAGGCCGTGCAAGAGGCGGCGAAGTGGGAAGCCGTGTTGGCGAGGCGATATCCGAATTTCGATTCAGGAGAGGAGTTTCCGACAGAGACCGCGGCAGCAATTTCTCCTGGGGAGAAAGTCGCAGAGAAGAAAACGGAGATTGCGGGGAAGAGAGAAGAAAGTGAGGAGAGGAGTTCCGGGGAGAAATCGTCTTTCCCGGTTGAAGAAGAGAAGTCCGGGTCCGAATTGGAAGCGTGGCGGGCCCAACGAAAGAAAGGCACTACCGCCGGTGCGCCGAAGCCGGAGGGACGGGAACGCGCCGACTTGGAAAGTGAAAGGAGAGCCGCGAAAGTGACGGAAGCGAGCGTTCCGTCCTCGAAAGCGAAATCCCGAGGATTCTTTTCGATCCAAGTGGGAGCCTTCGGCAAGGTCGAGAATGCGAGACGACTGATGGATCGTCTCGTACGGAAGGGGTATCTATGCGAGACGGAGCGACACGGAGCCTTTACGGTCGTTCTGGTGGGGCGTTATACGGGTCGGGCGGAGGCCGAGCGTGCGGCGTTACGCCTGGAGCAGGAGGTTGGAAATCCCGTTCTGGTCAAGGAAAGAAGACCGTAGAGGACGGCCTTCGTTAATAAAAACCTCGTCTTATTCCACGCCATCAAGGTGAAGCGCGGCCTCTGCAGTCTGCGGTTGAAGCGTAGACTCACCAGTCCGCGGCGAAACCTGGGCCCGCAGGCATCCTGCCTGCCGGTAACCGGCCGAAGTGGTCATACCTGGCAGCGCAGGCATCTTGCCTGCAGTGGCGCGCGGCCTCTCCGGATTGCGCGTCGCTGAACCAGCCCCTCGTAGGTTAGAAGCCTACGCGCCGTTCGTCTGCGGTCGCCAACCTGAACGATCCTGCTCCACAGTATTCATCCTGCCCGCCTGAGCGGAATTCGCCATTCACCGGATTTGTCATACGTCTTTCCAGTTTGAAATGTCGGGAATTCGATGGTATCTTCCAGCGGTAATTCCGAGTCGGGAAGGGGAGAGACAAAGAGAGGATCGTGAATTGAGGGAGGGGTGAAAGACAGCGAGGAAGGAGAGACGGAGATGGCGTCGGAACATTCATTCGATGTTGTATCGCGAGTTGATTTTCAGGAGGTGGAGAACGCCCTGAATCAAGCGCGGAAGGAGATCGGGACGCGCTATGATTTTCGAGGAAGCGATGTCACGATCACACGGGTCAAAGAGAAGATAACGGTCGTGGCGGACGACGAATTCCGGCTCAAAGCGGCGCTCGATATTTTGAATTCAAAGTTCATCCGGCGCGGCGTGCCGTTGAAGAACATCGAATTCGGGAAGGCGACGGCGGCTCTGGGGGGGAGAATGCGCCAAGAGTTGACGATTCGTTCCGGGATCCCGGCGGACGCCTGTAAAGCGATCGTTAAAGCGATCAAGGATGCCAAGATGAAGAAGGTTCAGACATCGATCCAGGGAGACCAGGTCCGAATTTCCTCGAAGAGCAAAGACGATCTTCAGGCCGTGATCGCGCTTCTCAAGGAGAAGGATTTCGGCGTCGAACTCCAGTTTACGAATTACAGGTAGAGTCCGGAGGAGAGCAAGGAGACCGAAGACGGATTCGGTGGAGAAATGCGGGCGCATGAATTCGAGTAGGGAAAGCCGGTTTTTCGGGAAAGGGAGGGTTCCGCGCACGGCGGCACTTGTCCAGCTGGGTTGTGACAAAAACACGGTGGACGGTGAACGAATCCTCGGGGAACTCGATTCCGCCGGATACGAGATCGTCGGATTGCCGCTCGAACTCTGGGAAAAGGCCGGCGAAACGGGGGAGGAGACGGGGGGAAGCAAAGGATGGCGCCCCGTGGATGTCCTCGTGGTCAACACATGTTCCTTCATCTCGCCGGCGCGGACTGAATCTCGGAAGGCCGTCGAGCGAGCCGTTCGTCTTCGGAAGCGTCAGATCGTGAAGGAGATCGTGGTGGCGGGGTGTTTCGCTCCTCTCTTGGCCCACCGGCTGCCGGGGGAGTTACGGCGGAATGTGCGTGCGTTTCTTGGACCGGGCGATCTTTCGCGAGTGGCGGAGCGGATTGAAGGGAAGGGGGAGCAGGCAGGACAAGACGAACCTTTCTTCCGTCCGCCGGCCCGCTCGCTCGATCCCGGACCGCGTTTTCTCACGAGCAGTGCGGGAACGGCTTTCGTCAAGATCGCCGATGGATGCGACAAGGGATGTTCTTTCTGTTCGATTCCGTTTTATCGAGGCGGGTTCCGTTCCCGGCCGAAGGAAGAAATCGCGGAGGAGATCGCGGGGCTTTTGCGGCTGGGCGTTCGGGAGGTTGTTCTCGTTTCCCAGGATACGGCTCATTGGGGAAGGGACCGAGGTGAGGACCTGGCGGAACTTCTCCGTTTTCTGGCGCGTAAGGCGGAGCGGGAGGCGGGAATTCGGGAATACCGGATTCGGCTTCATTATCTCTATCCGAGTTGTGTAACGGACCGGCTTCTGGACGTTTGGGCGGACTGCGACATATTCGTCCCCTATTTCGACATTCCGATCCAGCATGCTTCACCGAAGGTACTGCGCGCGATGAATCGACCTCCGGATCCGGACGGGATCCGGAGGATCGTGGAAAGCATTCGCGAGAGGTTTTCGGAGTCGGCGATACGAACGACGGTCATCACCGGCCATCCGGGAGAAGGGGAGAAGGAGTTCGGAGAATTGATTTCGTTCTTGGAGGAGATTCGATTCGATCGGGTCGGTGTATTTCCTTTCTTCAAGGAGCCGGGGACGGCGGCGGCTCGAATGCGACGGCCTCGGGGGGGATTCGAGGTTGCGCGGCGGCGAGCGGATCGGATTCTCGAGATACAAGGTTCCATCTCGGCCGAGCGCCTTCGTGCTCGAGTGGGAAGGCGGTATCGCGTCTTGATGGATACTCCGTGGACCGGGCGTTCTCCGCTCGAGGCTCCCGATGTTGACGGTGTAATACAGTTGAAGAGGCCTTCGGTTCCTGGGCGAATGGTGGATGTCGAGATCGTAGCGGCCTTGGACCACGATCTCGAGGGACGGCTTGTCGAGGAGAAAGAGTGCCGGAAGGTGACGCAAGGAAAATGAAGAATGCCTTCTGGACGTACTCGAATGTTGCTACGGTCCTTCGGGCCGTCGCGGCCCTTCTGCTCATTCCTCTTCTGGCGGTGAACGATCCTTATGTGCGTCTCATAGGGCTCTTCACGTTCGGCGTGGCGGCATTGAGCGATTTCTTCGACGGGCGGATGGCGCGGCGGAGGAACGAGCAGACTTCGTTTGGGGTGATTGCCGATCCGATCGCCGACAAGGCGCTTACGGGAATCGGGTTCCTCGCGGTCTCTTTGATCGAGCCCCGCCTGCTTCCGTTGCCGCTGACGCTTCTGATTCTGGTGAGGGAATTCGGAATCACGGCTTATCGTTTGGTTCAAGTTCGAAATGGCCGCGTGATCGCCGCGGACCGGTGGGGAAAATGGAAGACGGGGCTCCAGATGACAACGATTCCGGTGGACCTGTTGATCATCGCGGTTCTTTCCGGGCCGCGAGGCGCGATTTGGAGAGAGGCGATGGCGGGGACCTGGAGAGAGACGATCGTTTTCGGCAGTGGTTTGGTTTTGGGAATATCGGCGACGATTTTGACGGTCGTTTCGGGGATTCAGTTCATCCGAGCGGAGAGAGTGAGGAGGCGGGAATCGGGAGGAGAATGAAACCGAAAGCGCTTGCACAAAACTTGGGCGAGAAGTGATTTCGGGTTGAAGTGGTCTGGTTTCGGAAAACGGCGATAGGCGGGAAGGGCGCGGAGAAAGAGGGGAAGAAGGAAAAAAAAGAAGGATGAAGAACAAGGGTGACGGTTTTTCTGGTGTGCGCCGGTGGAAGAGAGCGTTTTTCTTCGTTACGGCGACGCTTTTCGGCAGCGGGTATTTTCCTCTCGCTTCGGGAACGGTCGGCAGTTTTGTTTCGTTGCCCGTGGGAGCGCTCGGGGCCGCGAATATCGTTGCGGGCGTGATCATAGCGGGCGGTCTTTTCTTTCTCGGGGTGGCGGCGGCGGAATATGTGGCGCGGGAAGTCGGCGAGGAGGATCCATCGATTATCGTGATTGACGAGGCGGTGGGAATGATTCTGTCGGTCATCGGGTCGGGGGTGCAATGGGAGGTTCTTTTGGCGGGCTTCCTTCTCTTTCGTTTCTTCGATGTCCTGAAGCCTTTTCCCTGCCGCCGGCTCGAAAGACTTCCCGGAGGTTGGGGGATTATGGCGGACGATGTGATGGCGGGAATCTATTCCCGGATCGTTTTGGGAGTTCTGCTTTCGGCGGGGTATCTTGGTGGTTGAGGGGGAGCGGAGGAAGGAAAAGGTTTTGAGGCGCGAGGCTTCGAGTGTTGGAAAAAGAGAAGTTGGTGAAAAAAAAGGAATGCGGTTGACCTTGACAGTTTATGCGGAGAGGGCATAGAGTGAGTGGGTCCAGGGAGTCGTTGTTGGACGGTGAAAGGAAAGAGAGCGGGAGTGAGGGGGGGGACGAGCGGAGGAAGAGACGGCGCGGGATCGGAAAGTCGATCGAGGAATCGCCGAGGCCGGAATCGGGAGAGTCAGGAACGTGGCGTTGTTGAAGGATGATCCAGGGAGAGAAGGTTGTCCGAACGCGGAGGACGTGGGAGCGATCCGGGAGAAGGCGAGGGTCAGCGCGGAGAGAGCGGGGGTGTTTGTTCCGGGAGGAGCGGGAAGGGATGCGCGTCCGGTGAGGAGCGAAATTCGGTGGCGGGGGAGGAAGGTTGCCGGCGGAGCGGTTCCAGCGTTTTTGGGGATATTTCTTTTTGCGTTTCCAGCGAGAGCGGACGTAAATCCGGGACCGACGGTAAATTTGACGGACGTTTCAGGAGCCCCCTTTTCCGTAAACGCGGGGGCGCAGTTCGATGTATTTGAATTTACGATCGACAATGCCGATACAAACGACAATGTCCATTTTGATTCGGTCTGTGTAAGTTTTAATGACGTGAGTTCCTTCACGCCATCCGACCTTACGGCGGTGACCTTGACTAATTCGGCGACGGGGGAATCGAATATTGTGCCGGTTAATTCGACAACGGAATGTATTCCATTGATAAATCAGGTCATTCCGCCCCTAACGACATCCGCCGTTTACGTGGTGGCGGTCGTCACGGATATTAATTCAGATGGTGCCCAATTTACTGTTTCGATAAACAACTCATTTGGTTTTTCTGACGACACCGGCACCCCGTTAACGAACGCGACGGGAGCTTCTTTGACAACCGGACAAATAACGATCCCGGTTTTTTCGGTGTCAGCGAAAAACATTGCAAACACCCGCTTTCTGATTTCGGCGAATTCCGACGTACATCCGATATTCGGGATAAAATTGGGAACGGATCCGCAACTTAAGGACCATATGCGGACGATAATTGTGGATTTTGAAAACATTCGGAATTTCGTACCAGGCGGCGGGGTGGCGGACGATTTCGGTGACCTTGAATATGCCTACGTTTTTATGGAGAAGAGCGGAGATCATGAGTTCAGCCCCACGGGAAATAAGAATCCGGACGATGGATCGGGTCTCTCGACAAATGGGGATGATCTGGTAATTTCTATGACACGAGTGGAAATTTCGCAGAATTCGGTCGGGACTAATGGCGCCGGTGGATCTGTCAAGGCGGACACGTATCGATTAACGATGAACTTTCCAGCCAATGTCGATGTTCCGAGTTTTGAGGATGCGAAGTTAGGGCCCACGGTATGGGTTGCCATCGAGACAAACCGCAGATTCAGCGACGACCCGTTTCTCCCAGGTGTAGGGGCCGGAGACGCGTGGCGTCCAACGTTAGTAAGTGTTACCACCGAACAACTTTCCTTTTCCCCCGGGGCGGTTGATCCTGTAATTACGGAGGTGGCCGGATATATCGATTCCGGGAATATCATCGTTCCGATTCATATTTCCGATCGTCCGGAGGATTTTCAGGTCACGGCGGACACGGCCGGTTCGGAAGATGGCAAAGGGTTGGATTTCCTCGAATATACTCCGATCTTCGGGTTTCATATGCTGGGAGGTGATACCTTCAATGTGGTCGTGGGGCCGCAGTTGGAGCGGATCCAACTCCAGATTCTGGATCCGAATAACAACATCGATTTGATGGGGGCCAATTCTCCGCTGCGTCCCATCAACAACAGCCGTCTCTCGGGAATTCAACTTCGAAAGAACCGCGAAGGCGGCGGAACCGCCATCAATGCCCTCGAAAACGCCGACGGCTTGGTCCCCCTGGATATGTCGTTGACCACGTATCAAAACGGCCCGGGGATCGACACGCTCACACTCGTCTTCACTCCCAGCGCGCTTCCGTCGCCGCACGTCAAACCGGAAAAAGACCCTGACGGGAACCCGCTTACCAATGCGTGGGATAACCTTATCCTTTCGGCGAGTAGCGGTAACCTTGTACCAATGAACAACGAATTTCTGCTCGGGGTCTTGGCGGGGAAAAACGCAAAATTCGGCGACACTTTGGAAATTCGGATTCCCCCGGGCGGAGTGAAATTCAACAACGGGGTCACGATGGATACGACCTTTTCCGCTCAATCGAAACTCATCTTCGGCGTTCCTGTGTTGCCCGCGGATTTGATTACCAGCGGTCAGGTATTGGGAGAATCGAGTCCGCCGACGCCGGTATTGCGCCTCAAGATCACTGGAAACAATCACGGAGAATCGCTTGGTTTGGTTTACGTTTATTTCATCGATTCCAATACTACGGGTATCCCGCAATTGAATCAGACCGATTTTCTCGATCACGATTTCGACGGCCTGCCTTTCACCAACACTACGGAGGCGAATGGATCGTCGTTGTCTTCAGTGGCCGTTTACCGCGATATGAATGGGAACGCACTTTTCGAGGAGGGGATCGATTCTTTCATTCCTTTTGATGCCGCGACGCTCGGGCCGCTGGACGGAACGCGTTTTATCAATCCAGGGACTGATGTTGATTTACTCGGGGGAATCAAGGCCTTGCTTGTTCGTATGTACCTGGACACCAACGATCCAAACACGGCGATTCCGGCCGGCGATACGGGAGTCTTTTTCATCTGTGTGCGTTCAAGTGGAACGATCGATCCGAACGACCGTTTCTTTGCCGTTTTGGGTGATTTGGACGCAGTTCATGACGATGGGGAATACGTGGATGCAGAGCCGGCCGGAGTGTGGGCTCTGACTGATTACGGCTGGAGCGCAGCCTGGACGAACCAGACACTGCTCCTTCAGGGGGGGGACATCTACGGCTACACGGACGATCAAATACTCAAATACGGCGGTGTACCGGGCTGGCGGCGCGAGGACCATTTTCGTTCGAGCGTGATCCGCGGCGAGGTGATAGAAAAGGTCATCCTCTCCGATTTGACCACGTTCGCTCAGACGGTCTTTCCGGGCGAGTCGGTTGCGGTTTTCGGCTTCAACATCGAAGCCGCACCGGATGTCTCGCTGACGGTCGACTCCCTGGCGGTCGTTGTCTCCGACGCCGGAACGATCGGCGATTTCTCCGTTCTCGGAGATCTCAACGCGATATCGACGGATGGCACCAGCGGAGTGGCGATTTACGAGGACAACGGAAATGTTGATGGAGTCTTCGATCCGGCGGATCAGTTGGCCAGCCTCGTTACGGTCGACAACTCAAATTTCGCCACAGAGGGCCGATTGGTCTTCCAATTCTCGGGGATTCCCATTCCAACGAACGATATCGACAGTAACGCGGGAAATGATTTCTACGTCGTGATTCTTCCTTCATCGAACATCACCTTCAAGGACGACTTCGTGGTTGGAATTCCGGAACGAGCATTGGGGATTTCGGGCGGAACGCTGAAACAGCCGAATCCCGACACGACCCAGATACTGACGGCAGGGTTGCCCGTCACTCTCTCCCTCACCTCCGAGACGGAGATCAACACGAACGGGAATGCGACGGCCTTTATCGGAATCAACGCGGCCGACCAGACCAACGGTGGTGTGGACGGCGGCGTGACGCTCCTCCAGGTGAAGGTGAGTTTCACCGACGTCGGCGGCTTCAGCGTCTCGAACGATCTGGCCAATTTGGCGAATGACTCGACGAGCGGTGTGGCATTGTACCGGGACAACGGAGACACGGACGGTGTCTTCGACGCGAATGATCAGTTCGTAACCTTGGCATCGGCGCCGACGCTTGCCGGCAATGTCGTGACATTACAGATCGCCGGTGCCGGAGACAATGTTCCCGATACGGACAACGGAAGCGAATCCGGTCCCGACTGGTGGATCGTCTTGAAGGCCTCCTTGAACGCCGACGTCCTTGCTCCGGACAGTTTCCTGGTGGGAATCGCTTCCGGAGGGCTCCAGTGGAGCACGGTCTTCGTCGGAGACCCGACGATCACATCCGACACGATCATTTTCACCGGCATTCCCCCCTCGGGAATAACGTCCTTCAGGCCGAGCAATATTCTTTCTCCGGCCAGAGATTCCGTCTCGCTCCGATTGATTCTTCCAATCGAACCGGATTCACCGACGATGGTCGTGTTGTACAAGCGGGATGTGACGAGCGGAGAGACGGTGACGTCGGCGACGAAGAACGGCGTCGGCGACGATACCTTTACTTGGTTCATCACGGATTTCGATACGGAGTTGGAGTATGGAGTCCGGGTTTTCTATTCGACGACCGGAGGCACGGCGACGTTGGATCTTTCCGAGAAATTGATCGTCGATTCCTCCGCGCCGACTCCCGGTGCCCCCAACGCTCCGACCTCGACGACGGCAACGACGATCTCACTCAATGTCGTGGCCGATTTGACTCCGGCCTCTGGCGGAGACCCCGATCTGACCTCGGAGAACAAGGCGAAGTTGGCTTCGGAGAACAACGAAGGTTTCAGTGTGCTGATCAGGGTTTTTGGTCCGAACGGGGAAGAGGACACCCCGGTAAATCAGTCCTTCTCGGCTCAGACTTCCGATTTCGACCAGCACTTCAACATCAATCTCTTCAATGGGGGGAACAACAACGTCGTGATTTACTTCACGGACGATGCGGGGAATGTCGGAGTGGACACGATAACGATCGCGGTCGGGACCGGTGGTGGCGGAGTGACGAAGCAGACGCTGACCTATGTGGATGCAGCCGGAAAGACGCTTGGCGAACCCGTCTTTCGTTATTCTCCAACAAACAACCGTTTCGGGTTCCAGTTTTCGTCCACGCTTTCGGAGGGGAACATCGAGATTTTCAACGCGGCCGGAGACCGATTGCGGGTGATTCCAGCGACGAGCGGTTCGAATACCGTGTGGTGGGACGGGAGGAACGATCAGGGTACTTTATTGAGAAACGGCGTGTATGTTATTCGCGTGAGGGTCGTTCCCATCACGGGCGGGGGAATCGAAGAGACGCGGACGATATTTCTGTTGAAGTGAAGACGAGGCCGTGGAGACGATACATTGGAGCGGGAGTATTTTGCATTTTGGTGTTGGCTTCGGCCGTTTCGGCGGGGAGCATCGAAGCCGTGTTATTTACGGTGGGAGGCGAATTCCAGGCGACAAACACCTTCAAAAGCGCCTTGATTTCGCTTATCGACAACGCCCAGAAGACGATCGATGTCGCCGTGTATAATCTCCGCGACAACGACGTCATCGACGCGCTCAACAACGCCGTGACCCGCGGCGTAACGGTTCGCGTCTTTACGGACGGAGACAACAACAATGCCGGAGATCCGATCAAGAATCTCGATGCGAATATCACCGTGAAGGATGACGGAGGGAACGTGAACGAGATGCACCACAAGTTCGTGGTGGTGGATGTGGACGAGGCGGACGCCCGTGTCTGGACGGGCTCGGCCAATTTCACGAGTCCGTCGTTTTCTTCCCAGAACAACAATGCGGTTATCATCAAGGACCCCACGGTGGCCGATATCTATCGAGATGAATTCGAGCGGCTTTATGTCAGCGGAGAGAGTCATCAGAACAAGGGAACGGTTCCCAACAAGGTCATTCTCGATGACGGGACGACCGTTCAGGTTTATTTTTCTGCCGGTATGAATATGCAGAACCAGTACGCCGGTCTCATCGGGGCCGCGACGAAATCCTTCTACTATGCCGTCTATACCTACAACAGTTCCACGATCTCGGATGCGATGATTGCGCAATCCGGGCTGAGCAGCTTCGGGCTTTTCGAGGCGGACCAGACGACGAACGCCAATTTCACGAAGTTGGACGAGCAACAGGCCGCGGGGATGAACGTGGCCACGGATGTCAATCCCTTCGAGATGCATCACAAGTTTCTCGTGCTCGATGCGACGACCGTCGCCACGGGTTCCTACAATTTCACCTCGGCGGGGGACGTCGATAACGACGAAAACGCTGTCGTGATCGGGAACAACAGCGGAATCGCGCAGAAGTACATCCAGGAGATCAACCGGATCGCGTCCCAGAACCTGGAGAATCTTGGAAGCAACGATCCCACGGACACCTCGGCGGCGACGTCTTCCGGAAGCACGTCCACCTCGACGACGACTTCCGGCGTGACCGGCGTTGTCGTGTCCGGGCCGAATCCCTTCATCCCCGGTTCTGGAAATGCGCTGACCTTCTTCTCGAAGGACGCCGGGGCGATCCGGAAGATCGACATCTTCGATTTCGCGGGGCGCTTGATCCGCACGTTGCTTCCCACGACGACGAACACGACGGAGGTATCGTGGGACGGGCGAAACATTCGGAACGCGTTCGTTTCTTCCGGAAACTATTACTACCGGGTGGAATCGGGTGGACAGGTCTTCGTCGGGCGTTTCACGGTGGTGCGGTGATGCGGACGAAGACGGCGAGGATTTCGAGGTTTTGGAGAGCGCTTTTCTGCCTTGGGCTCGTCGTTCCGCTCCTTTTGCTCTCCGGATCCGCGGATTTCGTCGAGGCGGGCGTAACGGACAACACGACGGGCGCCTTTGCGGACGGCGGAGTCGGGGCGCGGGCGATCGGAATGGGCGGGGCCTTTGTCGCGGTGGCGGACGACGTCTATGCGATGGAATACAATCCCGCCGGGTTGGCTCTGCTCGATCGAGCGAGTGTCACCTTCGATTACGCGAATCTCTATGATCTGGGTCTGTTGAAGCAGTCCTATCTGGGGGGGGCTTTTCCCACGCGGTGGGGCGTTCACGGATTATCGTACAAGGGCCTGCGGGTGGCCTTCGATCCCTTTCCGCAGAAACTGAACGAGACGACGCTCGGTTACGGCTACGGCCGCTCCTTCGGTCCCTTTTCCCTCGGGACCCGCTTGAAGTATTTCGATCTTTCGTCGGACTTCACGAACGGAACTGCGACGGGAATCGGATTCGATATCGGAGCGCGGTATCAAGTGACGGATCGCTGGAGTCTCGGGGCCTCGATTCAAAATCTTTATTCGAATCTCAATTTCGGCACGGGAACCTCGGAATCGATACCGACGAGTTGGAAACTCGGGACGGCCTATCGGATCAACGAGAAATGGATTCTCGCGTTCGATTACGACGGTGTTTCCGGTGATGCCTTCAACCGTCTCCGGCTGGGGACGGAGTACTGGATCATCCGGCCGTCCTACCGTCTTCCGGAGGAGAAGAAACACCGGGAAATTTTCGCGGGGGTCGATCTCGAGAAGTATCCGATCTCTCTGGCGATTCGAAGCGGTTTTGACAAGAGCCAGTCCGGAAAGGCGGACTTTACTCCGACGGTGGGGGCGACCTTCGGTTACGGCGCTGTCCGACTCGATTACGCCTTCGAATTCAACCGCGCCGATCTGGGGTCCACTCACCGTTACAGCCTCTCCTACGATTTCAAGCCTTGGGGAGAGAAACCGATGGAACGGGTCGATCGCGCCGAGTACGCGGCGAAGAAGCGAAAAGAAGCGCCCGCCGTCCCGCCACCGCCTCCGCCGTCCGTGGCTGAACGGAGGTCTTCGGGGGTCGCTATCGTGGACTTCGCGAACGCAACCGGCAACGAGGATCTGTCCTGGCTGGAGATCGGTTTTGCGGACATTGTGGCCGACGAATTGAGCAAACGCGGAATTCCTGTCGTCCCGCGGTCCGCGCTCGCCAATTCAGCCTCCTTGCCGGGACCGGAAATTTTGAAGCGAGCGCGGAATCTCAATGCTGGAATGGTTGTTCGTGGTTTGTACGTTTACGATCCGTCGGGAAAGATGGTGTTGACGGTGAGACTGATCGACGTCTCAACGGGAAAAACGGTTGATTTCATCGAGGCTTCCGGCGGCGCATCGGACATTTTTACTGTCGGGCGCGCGATCGGAGCGGAAGTGGCTTCGCGCATAGGGAATCTTTCGCGATGAAACCGACGTGTCACTGTCGGCGGTTTTTCTCCGCCTTTTTCCTTCTTCTTTCCGCGGTCTCTTTTGCCGGCGCGAACTCGGACGGTATCGGCACGACCGGCGCCGCGTTTCTTAGAATCAACCCGATGGCCCGGCCCGCCGGTATGGGAAACGCTTATACCGGGCTGGCGGAAGGAATCGAGTCGCTCTATTTCAATCCGGCGGGACTGACGACGATTGAGAAATGGGACGCGGGACTGGCGGGGATCACGATGCCTTTCGACGCCACCTTGACGCATTTCTCCGTCGGCCGCAGGATGAGTAAAAACTCGGTGCTGGCCTTGTACACGACGTATCTGGGAGCCGAGGATGAACAGCGAGACAACCGGGGAGTGAAGACCGGGACGTTCACGAACTGGGATTTGGCGATCGGCGTAAGCGGCGCTTACTCGCTCTCCCGGGAACTCTCCGTCGGAGGAACAATGCGGCTGATTCAAAGCAGTCTGGCCGGGTACGATGCGACGGCGTTCGGAGTCGATGGGGGAGTGAAGTACCGGCCGTTGAGGTGGCCTGGCGTTTCGTTGGGCCTGGCGTTTCGAAACTTGGGAACCGGACTGAAGTTCATTTCCTCCTCGTCGCCGCAGCCCTTCGAGGTTCGCATCGGCGGAGCCTTCGAGCCGTCCCACAAGAAATTCGTTGTGTCCGGGGACCTGGCGCTCGACGCCGAGGTTCAGCCGAGGGCGAACATCGGCGCGGAGTACCATATCACGAAGAACTTTTCCGTTCGAAGCGGATTTGACATCGGTTACGATGTCAATTTCACCCGCGCCCTGCGGTTGGGAATGGGATTCCACTCGCGCGTCGGCTCGTTCGATTATTCCTTCCAAACGCGCGACGAAATCGGGAACGATCATCGTTTTTCGTACAGTTATCTCGGAGGACGTCCTCCGGCGCCGGATACGCAGGGGATATTTTCCCGATGGCAACTCGGTCTTCGGTCCCAGGTCAAGGTCGCTGTTCTTCCCTTCATCAATCTTTCTCCGACGGAGAAGTTCGACTGGTTGAGCGAGGGATTTCGCGAGATTTTCTTCCGAAGGTTATCGGAGGAAGATGATTTCGTGATGACGGAGAAGAAGGATGCTCGGTACCTGATCGAAGGTCGTTACTCGGCGATCGGAGAGGAATCGATCTGGATCGGCGTAAAGATCATCGATGCCAAGAACCGCACGGTCGTGGAATTCGTTGAGAACACGATTCTTCAAAGCGATCTCATCGAGGCATCGCGGAATCTGGCCGCCACGGTTGCCGACAAGGTTCCCGGGCGATGAGGCTTCAGCGATCGAGTTCAGAGCCGGCGAAGGGGCCGAAGAAGGAGACGGTTCGGTGAAATTGAAAGAAGAAGGCATCGAACGGCGCGAGATGTTCGAATTCGAATTCCTACCGTTGACGGTTCCCGAGGAAGTTGGTTTGGTGGTCGTGATGTTTCTCCTCCTGATCGTGCGAGGGATTATGGGGGGAGTCTTTTGATGGTTTCGGAAATTCGTGTTTCCGAAAGACGTTCTTCTTGGAGTCAAATATCCCCGTTCCGGTGGTTTTATGGCCAGAACGGGAATCGCTTGATCTTCCGGCATCGCGTGTCCTTGTCTCGAGGAGTTGCGAGATGAAGGTCAAGGCCTACTGCGTGAAATGCAAGGAGACGGTCGAGGTGATGGAACCGGAGATCGTCAATATGAAAAACGGCCGCCGGGCTGCTCGAGGTGCTTGCAAGGTCTGCGAAACGGTCCTTTACAAGATCCTCTCGAGGGAATTCGAGGAGAAATTGAAGGGAGAGGGGCCGTACGAGCGGGAAGAGTAGGACTTTCTTCGCGGAAGGGCTTCGTACAGTGCGGGCCGTTTTGGCTTCGAGGGCGCGAATCGAGGCGATTGTTCTGAAAGAGGGGGAGGAAAACGAAAAACGTTTCGGCTCGGTGTTGGCAAAGGCGTGTTCGCGGGGAATCGAGGTCCGAAGGGTCGGGCGCAGGCGCGCGAGTCGATATTTCGACACTGTTCATTCCCAGGGAATCGGCCTGGTAGTTGTGCGGCCCAAGGAGGTCTCCGCGGCCGAGGTGATGAGGGAGGACGGTCCGGTTCTTGTTCTGGACGGCGTTTCGGATCCGGGAAATTGCGGATCGCTGATCCGAACGGCGGTTTTGCTGGGTTTCGCCGGGGTGATCCGTACGCCCGGAACCGTGGATTTCTTTTCGCCGAAAGTTGTGAGAAGTTCCGTGGGAGCGGTTGTTTACCTTCCGATAGCGACCGCCGATCCGAAGGAAGTTCAAAACGAAGCGCACCGATCGGGAAGACGGGTGCTTACCGCCGTTCCCGGAGGAAAGCCTTTCCCGAGAGATGCGGGTGACGGGCCGGGTGAATTCCCGGTCCTGGTTCTTGGGGGGGAGGCGCGGGGAGTGGGGCCGAACTGGGCCGATGCGGAATCCATTTCCATTCCGGTTCGGTCGGTCCCGGAAATTGATTCGCTGGGTGTTGCTGCGGCCGGCGCGATTCTGATGGCCTGGATCGGCCGAAAGAGTTATTCTCGGATTCCGCGGGTGCCTCGGGTGCGCGGCGAGGGGCGGGGGCAACGGGAAAAGGAAACGAAGAATGGTGCAGCGGGGGGGATTTGAACCCCCACGCCCTTGCGGGCACCAGCCCCTCAAGCTGGCGCGTCTGCCGGTTCCGCCACCGCTGCGTTCGAGCAAGATGATATTCATCCGGCGAAATGGGACAAGGGAAAAAAGAGACGCGGGGGCAGAGGAAAGAACCACGGAGCACACGGAAAAGGAAAGGCAAAAGGCAAAAGTGAAGAGGAAATATGGAGCGCCGACACTCTTGTCTGCGAAAAGACGGTCGCGTGAATCGGTCACGTTTGGCAAAAACACGAAGAACGGTAAGCGGAAAACGATAAACGAGGAGGAAAAAGCGTGGTACGTGGCTCGAGGAATATTCGTGAGGGCGGGATATCGATGACGTTCGAGAAATCGGAAAGGAGATACCAGTGAGATTCCTCCGGCGTTTGAGGATACGCGAACGTTGGGCCATAGCAATTCTCGGGCTGATGGGGATCATCGCGTGCTGGATCGAATGGGAAACAGGGTCCGTAGAAATGCCGGGCTTTCTTTTCGGACTGCTTCTGCTCGCCGGCGGAATCGTACCGATCATTATGAAACGGGAGGCAGTGGCGCGGAATCCGATTCCCTTCGTAATCCTGCTTCTCATGGCCGCTCATGTTCTTGTGGCGAATTCCGGAGGGGCCGACTCGGCGCTCTATTCCTTCTACTTCGTTCCGATTCTGTTTGCCGCGAGGAGTCGGGGCACGATCGGGGCGGGTTTAACCGGGCTGGCGGTTCTGGTCCTGTATGGCTCGTTTTTTCGAGATGCGTCTCCCGATGAGATTCAATCGGAGTTGATCGAGGAGTTCATCACGATCTGTTTCGTCTCGCTTCTTTCGGGGATTCTGGTGGACCGGATCGCGAATGAGCAGCAGTTGCGGAGGGAGGCGGAACGACGGGAGGAGGAGAACCGAGCGATGGCCGAGATGGGGGTGATGGTATCGCAGATAGCGCACGAAATGAGAAACCCGTTGCAGATCATTACGTCAGCGGCACAGACGATATTACGGAAGGGATGGATCGTGGAGCCGGGGCGGGAGTTCTTGAACGATGTCGAGCGGGAGTGTGTTCGAATGTCCCGGCTCGTCAATGATTTCCTCGTGTACGGAAGGTTGAAAGTGGAACCGAACGAGGAGGTGGATATCGGCGAGATATGCCGCGACGCGGCGAAGAGATATCCCGGTTGCATTGTGCGGGTCGAGGGGGAATGCGGAAGAATGCGGGGAGACCCGGAGGCTTTGAGGCTGCTGTTCCTCAATCTTGTCGGAAATTCAGTACAACACGGAGCGCGGAAGATAACGATCCGTTGTTCTTGTGGAAAGGACGGTCTCGGAGACGTCATCTTTTCCGACGACGGAGAAGGAGTCGACCTGAAGGTGGTTCCGCAACTCTTTCGTCCTTTCCGTTCGGGCCGGCCGGGCGGCACGGGCTTGGGCCTGGCGATCGTGAAGCGGATCGTCAACGCCCATGGAGGGGAGGTCACTTTCGAGGGTGCGGGGGAGGGAGGAAAGGGGGCCGTCTTCCGGCTCCGTTTCCCCTGTGAATAGACCTGCAGCCCCCGGCGAGCTTTTTTTCGTGAAAGGAAAGCGGGGCGGGAGCGAGAACGGACGCCGGAAAATTGAGAGCGTCTTTCACGGAACGGGTATAAGATTGCTTGGTTGAGAAGGATTGGAACCCAGGAAGGGAAGAAGAGAGGGACGGGAATGAAGGGACAGAAATGCAACATTCTTGTCGTGGATGACGAGGAGCCGATACGAAGAATTCTCGCGACGCAGTTGGCTGATTACGGCAATGTCTTTCGGGCTTCCTCGGGCGAAGAAGCGTTGGAGATCGCGCGGACGTCGGAGATCGATATCGTCGTCACGGATATGAAGATGCCGGGGATGGATGGGATAACCCTGTTGCGACGGGTGCAGGAGTGGAATCCGGAGATCCTTGTGATTCTTCTGACGGCGTATGGGTCGATCGAGGGAGCGGTGGACGCGATGAGGCTGGGGGCGTTCGATTACCTCACCAAGCCCGTGGATATCGAGACCTTGGTGCGTTGCATCGAGAAGGCGATCGACGTGAGACGTTTGAGGGAGGAGAACGCATATTTACGGGAACAATTGGGGGAGGGGGAGATACCGGAGATGGTGGGGACGAGTGCGGAGATCATCGCGGTGAAGAAGAAGATCCGTCAAGCCGCGACTTCCGACGCGCCGGTGATCCTTCTCGGTGAGACCGGCACCGGGAAGGGGGTTGCGGCGAGGGTTCTTCACGAAGAATCCGGCCGGAGAGGACTTTTCGTGCGTGTCAACTGTGCGGCGTTGCCCGAGACGATGTTGGAGAGCGAGCTCTTCGGTCACGTTCGCGGGGCCTTTACGGGAGCGGTCAAGAGTCGGAAGGGAAAATTTCTTCTTGCCGATGGAGGCACCCTTTTTCTCGACGAGATCATTACGTTGCCGATGTCCCTTCAGGCGAAACTTCTTCATGTTCTCGAAGACGGAAAATTAACGCCGGTCGGGGGGGATCGGGAACGAGAGACCTCGGCGCGGATCGTTGTAGCGACGAACGAGAATCTCGAGGAGGCGGTGAGAGAGAAGAGGTTTCGTGAGGACCTTTACTGGCGTCTCAACGTAATTACGATAACGATGCCGTCGCTGCGGTCGCGCAAGGAAGACATTCCGCTTTTGTTGCACCATTTTCTTGCGCGTTTCGCCGGGGATCGTGGGATGATGATCTCCCCGGAGGCGATAGCGGTTTTGACGGGACGGGAGTGGCCCGGGAATGTGCGGGAACTGGAGAACGCGGTTCGGCGGGCGGTGATATTGGCGGGCAAATCGGACGTGCTTCTCCCGGAGCATTTCGAGGAAAGCATCCCCGAGGCATTGTCTGGGATGTCGTTGAAGGAAGCACTGATCAAGACGGAACGGGCGTTGATTGCGGAGGCGTTGCGGACGGCGCAGGGACAAAAAGGAAAAGCGGCCGAACTTCTCGGCGTCAAACCTCGGATGATGTCCTATTATCTTTCCAAGTATCCGGACATCGAACTCACACTCCGCGCGGGGAAACGGATGAGGTGAGGGAGCAGTCGCATTTGTGCGGGTCACGCATCGAGATCCGGAAGAAACAAGGAGTCCCCGAGGAACGGCTTTTCCGTGGATTTTCTGTCGCTGGAGAAGGAAACCTTTTCTTTCTTTTTTCCATTCTTTCTCCGTGACCTCTCCGTGCCCTCTGTGTTCTCTGTGGTTCCTCGAAGGCGACTTGCATCTTTCCGGTATGAAAAAAATCATTTTCGCCGAAAGGGGAATGTTCCAGGAAAGCACAACGATCCCTTTTCCGGAAAGGAATCCGGGGAAATAGAATGAGGAGTCCGCACCGCAACCGATACCTGCATATCATAACGAAACTGGAGTTGGGCGGCGCCCAGGTGAATACAATTCTCTCGGCATGCGACGCGTTGAGGCGGGGGCATGAGGTCTTCGTCGCTGCGGCGCCGGGAGAATTGTCGAAATGGGCGCGGGAGAAATTGGGGGTGCGGTTGCTCGAACTGAACGGCGGATCGCTTCGGATTCCTTCTCCTGACGGGGCCGACGTTTTTTCCTCGGATCGCTTCTCCAATGCGTTTGACGCTCTCGCGAAGGGAGAGGGAGCGGCGACGGAGAAGAAAACAACGGGGGGCACCTTTGTGAATCACGAAGGAAAGGGAACCACGGAAGAAGGGAGGAGAGCGAAGAGAGAAGAACCGGCCGCGGAGGAGGGAAGAGAGACAGCGGAGTACGTTCTTCCCGGCTGTCGTCTGGTACGGCCGGTTCATCCCGCGGCGGACATCGGTGCCTTTTTCGGACTGCGTCGGTTGATTCGATTGCTTCGGCCCGATCTCGTGCACACGCATTCCTCGAAAGCGGGGATTCTCGGGCGACTGGCCGCGGCGTCGAGCGGTTGTGATTGCGCCGTGATCCACACTGTTCACGGTTGGGGGTTTCATTCGCGCCAACCGGCCGTGACGCGACGATTGTTCGTGGCGAGCGAGCGGGTGGCCGCGCGCGTGACGGATCGAATTCTCGTTGTGGCCGAGGCGAACAGGCGTCGCGGGCTCGAATGCGGAATCGGAACCCCCTCACAGTATCGTGTGGTGCGATCCGGGATCTCCTTGGACCGGGAGGGCCTCCGAGCGCGGCGCATGGAGACACGGCGGATCTTGGGAATTCCTCCGCAAGACCTCGTTGTCGTCTGGGTGGGAAATTTCAAGGAGCAGAAGAATCCGGAGGGAATGTACGAAGCGGCGCGGATATTGACGATGGCACGGAAGGACACCTGGTTTCTCGCGGTCGGGGGAGGCACGCGGCAGGAAGCGTACCTTTCGCGTGCCCGCAGGGATGGGTTGCACCGCGTGCTCTTGCCGGGGTGGAGAAGGGACGCGGCGGCGATCATTGCCTCCGCCGATCTTTTCTTTCACACGGCGTGGTTTGAAGGTCTGCCCCGCGCCGTTCTCGAAGCACAGGCCTTGGGGATCCCCGTTGTCTCGACGAACGTCGACGGGATTCCGGAGGCGGTGGCGGAGGGCCGCACGGGATTTCTCTTTCCGCCGGGGGAGATCCGCCGGATGGCCGCAAAGGCGCTCGAACTCCTCGGAAATCCGGAACTGCGGCGCCGAATGGGAGAGGCGGCGGCGAGAGAATTTCGGGAGGAGTTCACGCTCGAAGCGATGTTGCGCGAACTCGATCGGATTTACGAGGAGGTGTTGGCGGAGCGGAGAGCGGGGAGGGGGAAATGAGCGCCGGAGAAGTACGGGAACCGGGAGCTCGGCACGATAAGAGAGAAGGGATGGGAGTTCAAAGGAGCGGATCCGGGGCGGCGGAAACCTATTGTGTGGCGATCGCTCTCTTTCTTGGACTGACTTTCCTCCGCGGAGGCGTGGAACCAAGTTTCCGTTGGATCATCCATTTCTTTGCTCTCTCGGCTTTTCCGGTCCGTTCCTTCGTTTCCGGATGGAAGCGGAACGAGACGCGGTACCTTTTTCTCTGGCCGGCGGGGGTCTATTTCGCGGCGCTTCTCTTGGCGCCGATACCTTCATTGGGTTATGACCTGACTCTTCAGGTCATGGCGGGGGCGCTCTTCGCGGCGGTCTTTTCAGCGCGACTTGATTACCGGATTTTGGCATCCGCCTTTCTTGCGGCCTCCCTTGTTCTGGGCCTCTCCGTTTTTCTCGAGGTTGCGGAAAATCTCCGACGAATCGGCGCGCCGGCGTGGGGGTTGGGCGGCGCCGGATTACTCCGTGGTGCGAACGTCACCGCCATCGTTCTCTCAGCCGCGATCAGTCTGGCCACGATTTCCCTCCTTCACGGCGGAGCCGTATCGCGAGGGGAACGGGTTTTTCTTGGGGCGGTTCTTCTCGTCGGGCTTGCCGCTCTCGTTCTCACCGATTCGCGCTCCGGGTATCTGGCGCTTTTGTGCGGGTGGTGCGTCGCGGCGTGGCTGCTTCCTCCCCTCTGGAGATTCCGCTTGGTCGCGGCGGCGCTTCTCATCGCGGTCGCCGCGTTTCTTCTCTACCGGGATCGCTTTCTCGCGAAACTCTCGCTTCACTACATCACGAATGAGCAGAGATTTTCGATGTGGAGTGCGGCTCTTCAGGGAATTCGTGATCACCCGCTTTTGGGAAATGGACCGTGGTCTTTCGCGGTGATCGGGATGCGGTACCAGAGTTGGCCGAAATGGGAACTCCATCCCCATTCCCTTCCTCTATGCCTGCTCTTCGAGACGGGAATTTTCGGGTTTGGAGTAATCGCCACGGCGGTCCTGGCCGCGGTCGTCACGGGAATTCGGAGGAAACGGTATTCGGCCCTGGCCGCCTTGGCGGCCTTGGCGGGAGGTTCGGTTGCCGAGGACATACTCTGGATACCGGCGGTCCTTTTCGGAACGTTTCTTCTCCTGGGAGGGCTTCTCTCGGCGGAGGAGGTTTCGTTGGCGAACTCGACGACGTCCTCGAGGACAGGAGCACGATTCGAATTCGTTCTCCGGACGATCGCCTTTGCCGCTTGTGCCGCGGCCTTACTGTTCCCGGTGGCGTGGGCGCGGTACGGAACGAGGCTGTCGTTTCCCGTCCCGCCGGTCGTTGCGATCGATCGTGCGGTGGAGGCGAACGAGACGCCGGAGTTCCGCGGATGGAGGGAAGACCCGGTGGCGCGTCGTGTCGCGGGATACATTGCGCTTCGCCGCGGAAAGGTCGGGGAAGCCGAGGCGCTCTTTCGGGGGGCGCTGGAGAGGGATCCCATGATGGTCTTCGCTCCACACGTGCTCGACTTGGCGCGCGTCTGGAGTTCAGTCGGGCGGCGACAGGATGCGGACCGCTTGTTGCAGAACTGGCGGGATCGCGCTCCGGCGCTCATCGGTTGGTATTTGGGAGAGACGACGCCGGTATGGAGCACGAGTTTCGTCGACTGGAATTTTCGTATCGAAAATCCCTGCCCCGGTTCAGCCGATTGGCGAACGATTCCTCCGTATGACGATCCGATGCATTGGAAGCATTATAGATTTCTGGCGGGCCGTGCCCTTGCGGCGGTAGATACTCCGGCGGCTCGGGCCGCTTTGAAGAAAGCGCTTTATCTTTCGGTTCGGCAATACGGAATCGATGCGGTTCTTTGCCGAATGGCGGCTGAGGTCGACTCCGATCCGAGTCGCGCAGAAGCCTTTCTCGTGCGGGGACGTTCCCGTCTTCACCCTGTCGTACCCTACCGTTATATTGCCCCTATGATCTATCGATTGCCGACAAGAAGCGGTGGAGAGAACTCGGATTGGTGGAGAGAATGGCGAAACGAATGTACGGATTACGCGCCGCGGGAGAAAGAATTTTTTATGCGGGATGCGGAGACCGCGGAACGTATCGGACATCGCGAAGAAGTCGACGAGGGGGAACGGCGGCGATGACGATGCGTTCGGCGGCGAGTGGAGACGAACGGGTACGCCTCTGTCTTCTCATCGGCTCCGCGGATTTCGGGGGGGCGGAGCGGCATATCGAACATATCGTCCGGTATGTGGATGCGGAACATGTCGTCGTCGCTCTCGCGGAAGGACCGATGGTCGAGGCATGGCGGGAGGCGGGAGCAAGGGTTTATGTTGTTCCGGAATCTTTTCGATTGCCGTTCCGGTCCGTTCATTCCGTCCGCCGGATAATAAAAGAGGAGAAGCCGGATGTCATTCACTCGCACACGCCGAAAGCGAATCTTCTGGGAGCGTGGCTGGGGGCTGTTCCTCCGCGTATGATGACGATTCACGGGAGCCACCGGCAGTTTGAGGCGAACAGGGCGATTCCCGCGGCGTGGTATCGCTGGGCGGACCTTTGGGCTTCCCGGGGAGCGCGGTTGGTGATCGCCGTGTGTGAGCGTGACCGAGAGGAGTTGATCGAGAACGGATTTCCCGCGGACCGCCTCGAGACGGTCAACAACGGCGTTCCGGACCCGGGTTTTGAGGAAATCCCCTTGGAGGAACGGCGGAGTGTGTTATGGGTCGGACGTTTCACGGAAGAGAAAGATCCGGAATTGATGCGGGAGGTCGCGCGGCTCTGCGCGGAGCATCCGCGGATCGAGGAAGTTGTGATGGTGGGTTCCGGCCCGCTCGTGGAAGAACTCGATCTCGGAAGTATCCCGAAGTTGCGATGGTTGGAGAGTCACTCGAAACCGGAGGAACTGATGCGCCGGGCGGTGGTGGTCGTGAACACGAGCCGCTCGGAGGGAGCGAGTTTGACGTTGATGAGCGCGCTGGCGTGTGGGACGCCGATCGTGGCCTCGGCGGTCGGAGGGAATCCCGAGACGGTGGGCGAGGCGGGAAGACTGCTTCCGCTACGCGATCCGGCCGAACGGGCGGGGGACGCGGCGGTTTTCGCCGAGGCGATCAAGATGTTTCTCGAGGACGAGACGGCGTGGCGGGAGGCGTCGTGCCGCGCGCGGGGCCGATACGAGTCACGATTCCGGGTGGAGATGATGGCGCGGCGGCTCTCGGACCTCTACTTCGAACAAGCCCGCCGGGGGCGCGTCTTCCGATGAGGATCGGAGTCGTCGTCGTCAATTACCGTTCGGCGGAGGCGACGTTGGCGGCGGCTCGGAATTGCCGTTCGGTCTTGGGGCCGCTGGTGGAGGAGATAGTCCTTGTGGACAACGGGGGTGAGGAAGCGGACCGGTTGGAAGGCGGCGGAGAGACGCCGGTGGTCCTGGAGAGAAACGAGGGCTTTGCCGCGGGCGTGAACGCGGGCATCGATCGGATTCTTTCGAGCGGGAGCCGGCCGGATGCGTTTCTTTTGGTGAATCCGGACGTTCGGTTGCGGATCGGCTCGTGGCCGGCGTGGTTCGGGAGATTGCGCGAGGAACGCGTTGCGGCGATCGGTCCGTGTGTCCGGCGTCTCGACGGTTCGGTGCAGAAATCATTTTATAATAAAATATCATTGTCTGGACTGCTTCTTGAGGCGGTCGGAGTTCACCGGTGGTGGCACCGAATCCGCCGCACGTACGTTGTGCCTCCCGCGCGGGAGGTGGGGGCGGTTCAGGGATCCTGCCTCGCGATCGATGCGGAAGCGTGGCGTGTAGTCGGCCCGTTCGACCCGGAATATTTTCTTTATCACGAGGAGACGGATTGGTGCTTCCGCGCCCGCCGTCTCGGGTACAACATCCTCTATGACCCGCTGGTGGAAGTGGATCACGAGGGAGGAGATGAGGTTCCGGCCGGACGAGAAGTTCCCTATTACCAAGGGGCTTTGAAACTGCTCGAGCGTTTCGGAGAGTCGAAGGGGGATCAGGGACAGCGAAAACGGTTCTTGAAGGCGGCGCTGCGTTGTGGGGCCGCGTTGGCGGGGGATCCGCGCCGGCGTCAGGGCCTTATTCGTGCGGCGGAGATGCTGTGAGCGGGGAAGAAGACCGTTCCGAAGCGCGCTCGTCGTCGGGAAACGTCTCGCCTGACACGCCGAACCGCGGGAAGGAAAGAACTCCATCGGCGGTCCGTGTCGCCTTGGCCGTGGCAAGCGGCGCCGCGCTCTTCTGGAATCTCCTCGGCTATCCTCTCCTCCTCGTTCTTCTTGCGCGTCGGCGAGGTCCCTTCCGATTTCGTCGCGATCGCAGGATCGGTTCAGTTACGGTGTTGATCGCGGCGCACAATGAAGAGGTGGTTATCGGCGGGAGAGTCCGAAACCTTGAAGCGCAGCAGACGGAACGAAAAATGGAGATCATCGTGATCTCGGACGGCTCGACCGATGCCACGGCGGAGAGAGCCAGGGCGGCCGGCGCGATCGTTGTGGAGCAAGATCGAGCCGGGAAGGTCGCCGCGCTGGAAAAGGGAGTCGAATTGTCGCGGGGAGAGGCGATCGTCATCACGGATGCGAACACCGTCTTCGAGCCGGATGTTGTGGAAGCGCTGGTCGATCGCCTCGAAGACGAACGCGTCGGGATCGCCGCGGGAGACCTGCGGTATTCCAATGCCGAAGAATCCGCCTCGTCCGCGGGCGAGAGTCTTTACTGGCGGTATGAGACCTTCCTGAAACGGGCGGCCTCGGACGCCGGGCTTCTCTTGATGGGGGCGGGAGGTGTTTACGGTGTACGGAAGGAGGATTATCCGCGCGGGATTCCCCACGATCTCGCCGACGACTCCTTCGTTCCGCTGTCGCTTCATCGCCGCCGCCGATGGAATGTCTTTGTCCCCGAGGCGGTCGCCCGCGAACGCGCCGGATCGCGGATGGGTGAGGAGTGGCGGCGGCGGGTGAGGATGGTCGCTCAAGATGTGCGCGTCGCCCGTGCTCTGGATTGGGGAGCCCCACGCCCCGCGACCGTCTTCGCCCTTTTCTCCCAAAAGGTTCTGCGCTGGCTTCTCCTTCCGATCGGGTCGGTCTTCGCCGTCTCCATCGCGCCGGATTTGCGGCGAGTGGCACGCTCGAGAATGTCGGCGGCGGCGGGAAGCGCTGTTTCGATTCTTTTCTTGACGCCGTCGCGACGGCGCCGGACCGCGCGCCTTCTCGGCATCGGGGCCTACGCCTTAGGTGCCCTCACCGCCGCCTTCCTCGGCTTCTGTAGAGGAATGGTCGGGATTTCTCCGGCGGTCTGGGAAAAGGCCGAAACGACGCGCGGGGGCGGGCGGTTTCCGCAGTCAACCGGAATGCCGGCGGAATGTCTCGAAGGGGCGTTGCCTGAATGTAACTCTTCTGGAAGGAATACAAGAAATTGACGGAGGACCTTTTGGAGGAAGAAGCTCAGGAAAGGAAGGCATACTTGAAACGGCTGTTTCTGGTCATCGCGACCGTCCTTCTTCTCGCCGCCGTCGTTTATCCCCCGCGCATCGTCTGGGGGCGTGAGGCGGCGCTCTTCGCGGCGACGTGTCCGGAGTGGTTTTCGGAGGAACGGAAAGTGAGGGGGAATCCGGAGGGATTGACGAAAGAAGAAGAAGAATTTTGGTTTACAGGTGCGACGGCACCGCAGTTTTATCGCATTCTCGGTCGCTGGATCGTTCCCCGACCGCGGGGGGATCGGCTGGAGACGGGGACGTTCCCGGCGGCGCTTCTGGTGGGAGGAATGATTCTCTTCGCTGCGGCGGCGGCCTCCCCGATGACGGAGACACGAACAGCCCTCTTTGCTTCGGGCGTACTCTTTGCTTTCGCGCCGGTGACGTGGTACTTGGCCGGGGCCTTCGTTCCGGCGGCCCTGGCCGCGTTTCTCTTCGCTCCCGGGGTCACTCTCCTCCTCCGCGCGGCCGTCTTCGACGAAAAAGTGTCTTGGCTTCTCTCCGGCGGCTTCTTTGCCGCGGCGGCGCTGGCCGACGCGGAATTTCTTTCGGCCGGTATCGTTCTTCTGCTCGTGGGATTCCTCTGTCGCTACCGTGGAGGTTCCGTGGCGACGATCGTTCTTATCGCGGCGCTGCTCGGAAGCCTCCTCCGGGAGGGGAGTGCGGCCCTATTGCTGAAGGCGGCTTTTCTATCGATGGCGGCGCCCGTCGCGGGTTGGTTCCTTCTCGGTATGGGAATCTTGGCCGCCGCAAGACGTTTTCGAAGGCTTCTTCCGCTTTGCTTCGCTCTTCTTCTCTCGTTCGCTTTCACCGGCGGGACGAACCCGAGGGGGTTGTTCCTCGGAACCGTCCCCGGCCTCTTCGGTATGGCGCTCCTGGCCGGAATGGGAACGGAGGAGTTTCGGCGGGCGATCCCCGCGGAATCTTGGTACGGCTTTCGGTTTCTTCCGCGTTTGGCGGTTGCACTTCTCTTCATCGCTCCGGTGATTCTCGGCTCCTCCTTCTCCCATTCGACGTGGATGCTTCCCGGATTGGCTCGATTCGCATCCGGTCCAAACGGTTTCGAATGGGGGGAATGGTACGACGAGCGGCGGGAAATCTTCTTTCCGTACGGAGGAGCGGAGGAACGGTCACGGGAACTCTTTCGTTTGTTGGCCCGACGATCGGAGGAGCCGGAGATTCTTCTTCTCGATCCTGTAGCCTACGGAACCGCCATGGTCTGGAGGATTCAGCGGGACAGGGCCTTCGAGACGGACCGAGTCGTCCGGTGTCTTGCACCGGAGGAGCAACTGCCGGCGGTGCGGCGTTATGCCGCCGAGGGAAGACGGGTTTTGCTCGGGGGGATCGACCCGCGGTATTTTGCGGTTTTCGATCTCGGGAGAACGGGGGAATTGCGCCCGCGGGGAAAAGTCGTAGAGTGGATACCCTACGAGACGACAGGAGGCGGGAAGAGGTTGGTATCCGGTACCCGAAGCCTCGGAATTCAAGAAACGTGAAGGACGAAAAGAGGGAGGCGCTGTGAGAAGGTTTTGGTTCTATGTCGCGGATGCGGCCTCCGTCTTTTTGGCGATCTTTCTCGCCGCGCTCGTTCGTTTCGGCTCCGCTATTCCCGCCGTCGAGGTTTCGATTCTCCTCCGTGCCGCGTTCGTGATGACGGCGGCGCGGCTCGTTGGCTTTGGTCTCTTTCAATGTGACCGATGGTCTTTCCGCTACGCGGGTGCTTCCGAACTCCGCCGTCTTCTCGCCGCTCTTTCCCTTGGTTCCCTGATCGGCTGGGCGGTCATCTATCTCGCCGGACCGGAAGGAACCTCCCGCGCCGTGCTTCTCCTGGAACCGATCTTTACGCTCTTTTTGACAGGCGCGTACCGTTTTGCACTTCGTGTTCTTCCGGAACATCGGAGGGAACGCCGGGGCGGGAGGCTGGAAAAAGGGCGGCGGGTGCTGTTGGTGGGAGCAGGGGAGGCGGGGGTTATGACACTCCGCGAGATCCGGAACCATCCGGAATCGGATATGAACGTCGTGGGCTTCATCGACGACGATCCGGGAAAGCACGGGCTCTGGATAGACGGGGTTCGTGTGATCGGGGGGCGGAATGAAATTCCGCGGGCGGTCGAAGCGCTGGATGTCGAGGAGATCATTCTCGCGATCCCGTCCGCCACCGGCGACCAGATGCGTTCTCTGGTGGCGGCCTGCCGCGAGGTGAGAACGCGGTTTCGCATCGTCCCCGGACTTCTCTCGATCATCCGCGGCGACGTGCCCTTTGAACGAATCCGCCGCATCGAGCCGGAAGATCTGCTCGGTCGCGAAACGCTCGAGATCGATCCCCGGCGGTTCGCGGATCGCCTTCGCGGAGAGACGGTTCTGGTGACCGGGGCGGCGGGTTCGATCGGCTCCGAAATCTGCCGCCAAGTCGCCGACGCAGGCGCCCGCGTGATCCTCCTCGATCATTCCGAATCGGGTCTTTTCGAGATCGACGGTATCCTGCGCGCTTCGCGCCCGGAAACACCCCCGCTCGTTTTCGTTGCGGATATTCGGAATCGAGAACGACTCGAGGCCGTCTTTCGGCAGACGCAACCGCGGATCGTCTTTCACGCCGCCGCGTGCAAGCACGTTCCGATGATGGAGACGAATATCACCGAGGCTGTCTCGACGAATATTCTGGGAACCCGAAACGTCCTCGAGGTCGCGGAATCCTCGGGAACCGAGCGGTTCGTTTTGATATCGACGGACAAGGCCGTCAGGCCGACGAGCGTAATGGGGGCGACGAAGCGTTTTGCGGAGGAAATCCTGGTTGCCCACGACGGCCGAATTGTTCGGGCCGCCGTCCGGTTCGGTAACGTTTTCGGCTCCAGCGGTTCCGTCGTTCCCCTTTTCCGGAAACAGATCGAGCACCGAGGGCCGGTTACCGTGACCCACCCGCACGTGATTCGGTATTTTATGACGATTCCCGAGGCGGTACATCTCGTCCTCGAAGCCTCCTTCCTTGCGCGGAAGACGGACCTCTTCGTTCTGGAGATGGGGCAGCCCGTGAGGATTCTCGATCTCGCGCGCAATATGATTACGCTCGCGGGCCTCCGGCCCGATATCGATGTCCCGATCGTCTTTACCGGTTTGCGACCGGGAGAGAAACTGGTCGAGGAGGTGTTAACGGAGGGAGAGAACATCGTTCCGACGGAAGCGCGCAAGGTCTTTCGTGTGCGGGGAACGGGTCGTCCGAATCCGGAGGTCTTTCGTGTCGTCGAGGATCTCGAGAAGCGGCTCTACGAGGCGACGGCGGAGGAGATTCGCCGGATGTTGAAGCGCGTGGTATCGGAATACGAGCCGGAGGGTCCGCGTCGCGATTCGCTGAGTCGCGATTCGCGGGAAGGGGCGCGCGACGATCGGGAGGGAGCCGGAGAGGAGAAAGGGGGAGCCGGAAGCGGATGAAAGGGCGCAGTTCGCGCGGCATCGAGGGGACGGCTGCGATCCTGCTCGATGTCCTTCTCTTCGTTGCGGCCGTTGCGCTGGCGTTGGTGATCCGCTTCGGCGAAGCGATTCCGGCGCGGGACCTCTTCGAGGTGCGGCGTCTGTTTCCGTTTCTCCTTTTGACGCGCTTGGGGACCTTTGCCGGGGCCGGTATCTATCGCCGCAGTTTCCTTCGGCCTCGCGGTTCGGACTTCGCCGACCTCGTCGAGGCTTGGGCGGCGGGGTCTGTGATTCTCGCCGCGGGCGTCTTCTTCGGTCGCTTTCTCGAAACGAGCCGCCTCGTCTTGATCTACGAGGCCGCTTTTTCGCTCGCGTTCACGCTCTTTTGGCGCGGAGTGGTATTTCTGCTCGGGCGAACGCTTCTTCCTCCGATCCCCGCCGCCGTCCTTGGAACCGACGAACTTGCTTCGCGGGTCGGCACGTTTCTCCTCAAGGAAGGTTGGCGTTACCGAGTCGATCGCAGGATCGACGATATCGAGTCTTGGGACGGATCCACCGCCCTCTTTTTGACCTCGAGCGATTACGATCCGGATCGCCTTATGGAGCGCAGAAGAAATGGGGCCGTCTATGTCATCGCCGACGTGCCGGAGATCACTTTGGTCAGCGCTGTTCCCTATGATCTGGGAGGAATGGTCGTCCTTTCGGTCGGCGAGGTGCGAGGCGAGCACCATTACGTCTGGGCGAAACGAACGCTCGATATCGTCCTTTCCGCCGCCATCCTGATTCTTTCGGGACCACTTTGGGTTCTCATTGCACTCGCCGTCAAACTCGATTCTCCCGGACCGATCTTCTTCCGGCAGGAACGAACGGGAAAAGGAGGAAAGCCGTTTCGCATATTGAAGTTCCGGACGATGCGTGCGGATCTGCGGGGGCCGGACTTGACGGAGGATTCCGATCCACGGATCACGCGGGTGGGCAGGATTTTACGGAGATGGTCCTTGGACGAATTGCCGCAGGTGCTCAATGTTCTGGCGGGCGTAATGTCTCTGGTCGGTCCGCGTCCCGAACTGCCCCGCATAACGCGCACGTATCCGGCGTGGCGCCGACTGGTGCTCCAGACTCCACCCGGACTCACCGGATTGGTTCAAGTCTGCGGCCGGGACGATTTGACGGAGGAAGAAAAGGGCCGCCTCGATCTCTTTTACGTGATGAACCGCAGTTTCGAGATGGACGTCGCGATCCTTTTCCGCACCGTGCGGGCCGTGTGGAAATACCGCGGCCGCACCTAAAAAAGGTGTCATTCTTACAATTTGTCAATTTCAGAAGAGGAGGGTTGGGCAGTCTTGGAGACGTTCTTATGTGGGAGCGTGGGAAATAGAGGGGTCGGGCGAAGCTTCTTCGCAGCCCGTTCCCCGGGCAGGACTCGCCCTCCACTCGGCGCGCGTCGTGCGCGCCTCACTCCGGGCGGCCGCGGAAGTTCTCGCCGCGTCCGTGCGGCTCGGCAGCCGCCAGGCTGCCCACTTCCGCGGCTTCGAGTCCTCGCGTGATTCAGCGGATCGAGATCTTGAGTGCCGTTTGAGGGGCTTGATTTTTTCAAAATCTGGCTCCCCGCCTGCAACCCTCTTCCTAACCACTCTCCACCGCCGGGATATCACCTAACCCGTTGATACTCAACATCTTTTCAAAGAGCGGCACATCCCCGAGGAGGCGGAAACGGCGTTCGATTCGGATTTCCTCCTGTCCGGCGCAGATCCCGAGAGCGCGTTGCCTTTGGTTTCCAGGCGTCAAGCCTCCTTGGCCACTGGACCTCCCTTAGGACGGTAAATCACCTCAGTATGCGGATAGGCAAACTCCACTTTGTCGTTACCGCCGAACTTGTTGACTATGTCAAAGACGATGGCACTTGATATCTTCTGTCGTTCCTTTGCCAATGTTTGATAACGCAGCCTCAGCCGGATTCCCGAGTCCCCCAACTCGGCGCGTACGTACGGTTCCTCTCCCGTCTCCTTGATAGCAATCTCCGCATGGACGCGAGCGGCCTCTATCAAGAGTTGCGTCGCTTCTTCGATATCCGATTCGTACGTAACAAGAACCGGCACTTCATCGAGAATGAAGTTCGTCTGGAACGTGTAATTG
>RFFU01000113.1 GCA_003697085.1 Candidatus Hydrogenedentota bacterium | reverse complement strand
CGTCGAGAAGCCCGGCTATAAGAGATGGCGGAAGGTTCTGGTGGTGGGGCCGAAGCGAGATAATCGCGTTCGGGCTCATCTTGAACCCGTCGATGATTGGTACAAATACCCGACGGACGCTCAGGCGATCGCCGCAACCGTTCGAAAAGTTGTTGCGGGATCAACCAAGATCCCGGCGCTGGATCCCGACGCGACGATCGTGTTGACGTCGATCACCCGTCTTCGGAATTCCGATGAACCGTTGCAAGCCGTGATCGAGGATGCCTTCATGGAAGCGTTGACGCAGGCGGGATTTCGGCCCGGCGAGCGGGACGATCAATTGATGATACGCTTGGCGCATTCGAGTTCCGGGGAGCGTTTGAAGATGCGGCTCGAGACTCGTCACGAGGGACAGCGGACTCCGTTCCGGTACGATGCCGCGATCGAGACACGCGTCGCCGGTTGGGAAGAACGGCGGATTCCCGTCACGCGTGTTCGAGAGAAGACGATACGCCCTTCCGGACGATGGAGGCGAAAACACGAAGTTGCGAAGAGGAAGGTTCTCAAGACGGAGAAGGTCGAGAAGATTCGCGTCGAAGAGCCGATCACGGGGTCGGTAAAAACGGCGGACCAGTTGTTGGCCTATCGCATTCTGGAATGCGGGTTGTCCAAGAACCGCGTCTCTCTGACGGAGAATCTGCCGGAGCCGATGTACCTGCGCCGCGTGGTTGTCCGGATGCACGTGCGCGTCATCGATGCGAAAACGGGGACGGTGCAGTGGGCGGGGATGCTGACCGGGACAGGCGAGGACCGAATCCCGGTGAGGGTATCTCCGCTTCTCGAAAATCCGCCGTCGGTTTTTGCCGCGGAACCTCTGCCCGATACGCCGCGTCAAACGAAAGAAATTTCGAACGCGTCGAGAGGCGTAATTGAGTTCCCGGTGACCGTTTCCTCGGAACCGCGAGTCCGCTGACAGAGAACGGGGATGAGCCGTGTCGCCCGCGAGACCACGGAAGGCACGGAGGACACGGAAAATGAGAAAGGCAAAAGTCAAAAGGCAAAGGGCAAAAGGGAACAGGAGATGTAGTGAACAGTCATCGTTTACCGTTGGCCGTTTATCGTTTAACGTTTCGAATTCACCGAACGATGTCCAAGGATGAAAAACGAATAACGGTAAACGAAAAACGGTGAACGAAAAACCACGGAAGACACGGAATGACACAGAAAGATGAGATCACGGAAGACGGGTGGTAAGGAATGTTAACGAGGCTCTATGCGCCTGTTTCGAAGGGAACCGGTGGGACGCGGATAGTCGGGAAGAGGACTTGGACGGAAAGAAGATGAAGCGAAAGGTGAAAAAGTCGAGTCATTCCGATCTTCGAGTTCCTGCCTTGTTCCTTTTGAATCTTCTTCTGGCGGGATGCGTACCGGCGCGTTTGGCGGTCTATTCGCGACCCGGGGGCGCCGAGGTGTACGTCAACGAGCGGCTCGTGGGGCGGACGTTGAACGAAGTAAAGCCGGTGACGATCGAGGTGAAACCGGGCGAATACCGTGTTGCGGTGAAACGCGATGGTTATCGAGACTGGCGGCGGAGCGTGAAGGTGAAGAGCGGGGAAGAGGTTCCGGTCTTGGCGGATCTCGAAGAGATACCGATCCAGCCGTACCGCGCGCCCACCGGCAATCTCGAGATTCGGACGGAGCCGGGGGGCGTACGAATCGTGTTGGACGGAGAGGAGATCGGGCGGACGAAGAAACGCCCCGGCGCTCCGGTGGAGATCGAGAACTTGGAGCCGGGGAGATACGAACTGCATTTCGAGAAGGAGGGATTCAAGCCGATCGAGCGCGTGTACGAGGTCTTTCCGAACCAGACGACGAAGGTTCACGAGATACTCGAAGCGCGTCTTCCGTATTATGCGTTTCCCACGAATGACGATCTGCTTCGTGTGGCTGTGCGAAGGGCTCTGCGCGGGGTCGCCTTTATGCCGGGAATCAAGAGTTCGCAATCAATCGCGATTGTAAGCCAGGAGGCCGAGGTTGGGGAGGGCCGGGGATTGCGGCCGCTGATCGAGGACGTGTTGGTTGCGGAGTTGGCGCAGTACGGGCGCAAGGTGGTTGAGCGCGACCAACATCTTCTGGCTCGGATCGCGAACGAAGCGGCGCGCGGGGATACGATGCTGTTACAGATTTTGACGCGTCACGGCGGCCCGGAGGCGCCGTTCCTCTATGACGCACGACTTCTCTCGGCAAATCAAGCGTTGGAGGTTGTTGGAGCCGATGGAACGCGGACGCGTTATCGGATTCGCCCGAACCCGCTTGTGCCGCCGGCGAAAATTCCAACGGCGGATCAAATACTGAGTTACCGAATCGTCGAGAAGACTCTACGCGTTGATCCGTCACGAAATCCGGCCGCTGCGGAGCCGATGTTACGACGCGAAGCGATCGTGAGGCTCTTCCTGCGGCTCATCGACGCTCACACGGGCATGGTGATTTGGGCGGATCGCTTTGAAGCCTCGGTGAAGGACGAGGTTCCGGAGCGGGTGTATCGCTATTTGGAGGAACCCCCGAGTCGCCTCTACGGTTACGGCAGCCGGAATTCACCCGTAGCGCCGGGGCCTGTTTCCAAAGAGGGGGGAAGGGCGGAGACGGAACCCGCAGCGGTGACACTGGAGGTGATCGGCGGAAAGAAGCCGGGGAAAGAAGAAGCGCTTTTCTGGTATTATCGCAACCTCGGAGAGGCCTATCTTCGCGCGCGGCGTTATCCGGAGGCTGAAGTTCACTTGACGGAGGCGGCGAATTTGAGGCCGGGGGATTACGATACGGAGATGCTGTTGGCGGAGACACTTTTGAAGCAGAACAAGGTGGAGGCCGCAGCGGCGCATTATCGCGCGGCCGTCGGCTCGTTATTGAGATAGGAGACGAGGAGAGGAAACGGATGGTTCAGAATGCGAACGACCGATCGGATCCGACGCGCGGGGCACGGATCGACCTCCGAAAAGCGGAGCCGGGAATGAAGTTGGTGGAGGCGGTCCATACGCGGGAGGGGAATATGCTGGTGGAGGAGGGGGCCGTGCTGACGCCGCACCTGATCGATCTTTTGGATTTGTGGGGGATCGAGGAGATATTGATCGAGGTTCCGGAAGAAGAGCGAAGGGAAGAGGAGGAACGGCGCCGCCGCCGGCGACGGAAGGCCTTGTTGAGCCGCGAGGCGCGGGAATTGAAGAAGCGCAAGATCTACGACCTCGGGCTCTGGATCCGCGCCGAGGCGAAGAATCTCTTGACGAAGATCGAGGAGCCCAGGACAGCGGTCGATGCCGAGCGACTGAAGAAGATGGCGGCTTCGATCGTGGAGGAATCGTCGCGGGAACGGGAGATTATGATTTCTCTAACAACGATCCTCGATTACGACACGTATCTCTTCGCGCACTCGGTCCACGTGGCGGTGCTTTCGGTCGTCGTGGGGATCACGATGGGGCTTTCGAAACGCGAACTCTTCTCGCTGGCCTACGGCGGGCTTCTCATCGATCTGGGAATGATGAAGGTGGACAAGAACATCTGGCTCAAACGGGCTCCGCTGACCGACGAAGAATTCGAACTGATCCGCCAGCATCCGATCTACAGCGTGCGGGAGGCGGAGAAACTGGTTCCGAACGATCGGGACGCGATGAAGATCGTCGCCCAGCATCACGAACGGATGGATGGCTCCGGGTATCCCTACGGCTTGAAGGGGCGCTTGATTCACCCCCTGGCCCGCGTCGTGGCCGTTTGTGACATCTACGATGCAATGCAAGCGGATCGCTCCTACCGAAAGAAATTTCTTCCTTACCAAGCAATGAGCCACCTGCTGGTTTCTTCCACCGAGACGTTGGATGCCGAGGTGGTTCGGGCGTTTCTGCAGACAATGTCCGCTTATCCGATCGGGTCCTTCGTACGGCTTGATTCCGGCGAGATCGGCGTCGTGATCTCCTCGAATCCCCAGAGTCCGATCCGGCCCGTCGTGAAGATCTTTCGGACGGCCGAGGGCGTCGAACTCGAGGAACCGTTTCTCGTCGAACTGGCCTCGGATGCGCGGTTCATTACCGGTCCCGTCGACCCCGGCGACCTCGGGATTCCGCCGCACGAGGTCTTCTGACCATCCGGATGTCGGGCGCTCGGCCGTATGAAGGAGAGGAAGAAGAGGCGGAGGAAAGGGAGTTCGAGGAAGAGTCGGGGGAGGAACCCGTCCTGACGGGGACGCCGCTGGCGAGCTGTTCCACGGCGGTGTTGCAAGGAATCGAACCTGTTCCGGTGGCGGTCGAGGTCGTGACGACGGGAGGATTACCGGGAATCCGTCTCGTTGGGCTTCCGTCTCCCTCGGTCAAGGAATCCGAGGAGCGGGTTCGGTCGGCGCTTCGCCGGAGCGGTTTCCGTGTGCCGCGGAAACGGTTCATCGTGAATCTCGCTCCGGCGGATGTTCGGAAGGAAGGTTCCGCGCTCGATCTTCCCATTGCTCTTGCGATTCTTTCGGCGGTTGGGATCATCCCCTGCGAGAAACTTCGGTCTTGGTGTGTCTGCGGGGAGTTGGCATTGGACGGGCGGTTGCGGGGCATCAGTGGAGCGCTGAACTATGCCGCGGCCGCGGAGGATCTGGGCCGGCGGCTGTTGCTTCCGGCGGAGGTGGCGGAGGAGGCGGCCCTGGTGCCCTCCGTGAAGGTGTACGGGGCGGAAACGTTGCGCGAGGCTGTTGAGATCATTCTGGGTAACGAGGGATGTCCCGTCGCGCAACCGGAATTGCCGGAAGCCGGGGAGGACGAGGTGGACTTTCAGGAGGTACGGGGGCAGAAGGCGGCGTGCCGCGCGGCAGTTGCAGCCGCCGCCGGAGGGCACAATCTGCTGATGATCGGACCGCCCGGTTCCGGAAAAACGATGATTGCACGGAGAATCCCCACGATTCTTCCCCCGCTCTCCGGGAACGCCGTGATCGAAAAGATTCGCATTCACTCGGTCGCCGGGCTGACGCGGCGGGGCCTCTCGCGTCTTCCTCCCTTTCGCGCTCCTCACCATTCCGTTTCCGTCCCCGGCCTCGTCGGGGGCGGGAATCCGTTGCGTCCCGGCGAGGTTTCCTTAGCCCACCGCGGCGTGCTCTTTCTCGATGAACTTCCGGAGTTTCGCCGGGAACTGCTCGAGTCTTTGCGGATGCCGCTCGAGGATGGTTTCGTTACGGTGACTCGGGCGCGGATGACGGCCGTCTTTCCCTCGCGTGTAATGCTGGTCGCTGCGATGAACCCTTGTCCCTGTGGGTTCGCGGGAAGCGATCGGCCGTGCCGTTGTTCCCCGGGGGAAGTGGAGCGTTATCGCCGCCGGCTCTCCGGCCCGCTTCTCGACCGGATCGACATTCAAGTTACGGTGCCGCGAAGATCGTACGACGAGACCTCGGGCGGAGCCCCTGGAATCTCATCGGCGCGGTACCGGGCGCAGGTGCTCGAGGCGCGGCAGCGGCAAGCGAGCAGATACCGGCGTTGTCGAGAGAAGACGAACGCCACGGTGGCGGCGAGGAGTTTCAAACGCTATGCGGCCCTGACCTCCGCTGCGCGCAGGCTCCTTCGCGATGCCGTCGACCGGGTCGGGCTTTCGGCGCGAGGCGCCGATCGGGTCGAACGTGTGGCGCGGACTTTGGCGGATCTGGCCGCAAGCGCCGAGGTCAAGGAGGAGCATATCGCGGAGGCGGTGCGGTTCCGGACGTTGGAGTTACCGTTGTAATGGGAAAGAATTCGAAGGCGGGCGAGGAATTTACGCCGAAGGAGTTGCAAAAGGTTCTCGCGCGGCTTCCCCTCTTTGACGGTATCGAACCTGATTTGCGGGAGGAGATTGCCCATCGCGGGAAAGTCCGCCGTTTGGAGCGCGGGCAGGTCTATCTCGAAGAAGGAGCCCCGGTGGAGGACCTCGGGATTCTTTTGGCGGGAGAGGTCGAGCTGAGCCGCGCCGGGACGTTTCAAGCGCGGCTCCACCGGGGCGACACAATCGGCGATCTCAACCTGCTCGGGAATCTTCCTTCTTTCTTCGCGGCAGTTGTGCGGCACGATGCCGTTCTCTTCGTTCTTCCTCACGAGTTTCTCCGCGAGGTTTTGGAAAAGAGCGCGACCTTCGCCGTGAATCTGATGCGCCAGGCCTCGCGTCGGCTCGCCGCCGTTCATGTGACGGAGCATCGGAGAAGAACATTGGTGATCGCGGTTTTTTCGGGACCGGCCGGGGTGGGGAAGACACGGTTCGCGGCGAATCTCGCCGCGGCCTTGATGCGCGAGATCGGACAGCCGACGCTTCTTATCGATGTTACTCGCGAGGAACGGAGGCGGCTCGGCTTCTTCTCTTTCAGCAAGAATCTCCCTCTCCTTCAACTCAAGAACCTCGATATTGAAGGGCGCGACATTGCGGGGGAGAAGGGGCAGAGACACGAGGAGGGATTCGAGGTGCTCCGGGTCGTCCATCGGTCGAACGTCCCGGAGGACGCCGCCGGTGTCTCCCCGCTTCTCTCAAGCCTCTCCGGCCGATTTCGCCACATCATCGTTGATCTTCCGCCGGTGATGGATGGTAGTACCTGGGAATTTCTCGAACACGCCGATGTCACTGTCGTGGTCAGCTCGCCGCGGCAGAGAGATCTCGATCGAACCACGAATCTGCTCAAGAAACTGCCGGGAGACGTGCGAGTTGTTTTGAGCCGAGTGAATCACCAGGATCGCGCGCGATTGGAGGAGATCGAGGAGCGATTGGGAGGGAGGGTGGCGGAGACGTTGGAGGAGTTGCCGGAGGAAGAGACGATGGCGGTCGTGAACGCGCCCGAGACGCGGTACTCGGAGGCCGTGCGCCGGACTGCGCGCTTTCTCACGGGGCGTGCCGTCGGAGTGGCCTTGTCGGCGGGTGCGGCGCGCGGAACGGCTCACGTCGGCGTGTTACGCGTGCTCGAGGAGGAAGGAATCCCGGTGGATCTTTTGGCGGGAACCTCGATCGGAGCGGTGATCGCGGGAATGTGGGCGGCCGGCCGCACCGCCGCCGCGCTCGAACGAATGGGGCGCCGCCTGCGCCGCAGAGACTTTTTCTCTTTTTGGGATCTCTCCTTCCCCCCCTCGGCTTCGCTGATGCGCGGAAGGAAGATCGACGCATTCGTCGATCGGGTCTTCGGGGAAATTCTCTTTCCGGAGTTGAGGATTCCGTTGCGTGTCGTGGCCGCCGACGTCGATACCGGTCATGAGATCGTCATCGATCGCGGGAAGGTCGGTCCGGCGGTCAGAGGGTCGATGTCGATCCCGGGTGTCCTGCCTCCTGTGGAATGGAAGGGACGGCGGTTGATCGACGGCGCCGTCGTGAGACCCGTTCCCGTGCAGGTCCTGCGGGATGCCGGCGTCAAACGGATTATTGCCGTAAACGCGATCCCCACCCTCGAGGCCTTTCGGAGTGTCGAACCTCCGGGAAGAAAACGGGTCTTTCGGAAGAAGAAACCTCTGGCCGAGACGGTGATGGGATACAGCGACGCGGACATTCCGAATATCGTCGATATCATCGTTCGGGCCCATCAATTTCTCGAATCGGCGGTGGCGGAGGAGACGTGCGAGGGAGCGGGAGTTGTGATTTGTCCATGGCTTCCGGAACTCCACTGGGTCGATTTCGATTCCGCGCCGCGATTCATCGAAGCGGGAGCGCGCGCAACGCGGGCTCTCTTACCGGAAATTCGAAATCTCGTGGGATAGGAATTTCTGGAGTGCGGGTTCTTTCGCCCCCAGACGGATTCACGAATATGGGAAGCGCGGATTCTCGAGTCCGCAGGTGCGCTGATATGCGAGTTTTATTGCCCCCCTTTACCCGGACTCGAACAGCAGCGTCGTTATTCCGCGTTTCGGCTCGACGGAACCTCCCAACAGCCTCGCGATTTCCCGGGCGATCTCGGTATTGTCGAGAAGGCCGGAAAAACGCTCGGCTCCGGGGCCGTAAGCGAAGATGGGAACCGGAGCGATGGTATGGTCGCGGGTGGTCCATGCGGCCCGGGCGTCATCAGGATCGGATTCCTTCTCGAGAAGTGCAAGGCCGCCCGTTTCGTGGTCGGCGGTGACGATGACCAGAGTCCGACGGTCGCGCGCGGCGAAACGTGCCGCCTGATCAACGGCCTCGTCGAAGAGAAGCACTTGGCGGACGAGGTATTCTTCATCGTTGCGATGCCCCGCCCAATCGATCTGACTCCCCTCGACCATGAGAAAAAACCGCGAACCGGAGCGGTTCAGTAGCGCCAGCGCGCGCGCGGTCATCTCGGCCAACGACGGTTCCGGAGGTAACGTCGTCAATCCATCCTCCGCGAAGAGACCCAGAAGCGGTAGGCGGTCGGCGCGGCTCCAATCTCTGGGATCGAGCAGGACACGATAACCGGCGGCGGCGAAACGTTTCGCGAAGTCGATTCCATCGGTACGGCGACCATCGAGACGACCCGAGGGGAGAAGATAGGCCCGTCCGCCGCCGAGGATGACATCAGGGGAGACACGGGCGAGATCGAAAGCGATCGTGTCCTGAAGATGACGGTCGTGGATGTGAGCGTAAAAGGCGGCCGGAGTCGCGTGGGTCACACTCGACGTCACGACAATTCCCGTTTTCATCCCGTGAAAATGGGCAGCTTCGAGAAGGGAGATGACTGTCTCACCCGTGGGAAGCATTCCGATGAAGTTGTTGCGGGTTTTGATTCCCGCTGCCAGAGCGGTTCCGGCGGCGCCGGAGCGGGTGAGAAGGCCGTCGATCGTGCGATTCTTTTGGAGACCGAGAACAGGGAACTGTTCCATATGAAGTCCGGTATCGTAGAGTCCGGCCCGAATCCGTGCCAAAGCGATTTCATTGAACCCCAGACCATCGCCGATCATGAAGACGACGTTCTCGACTTCGTACCCGTCGATGGGAGGGTAGCGGGTAACCGGGGTGAGGCCGGGAGGAACCTCGGGAAAGTCGGCTGCGGGAGCGGGAGCGAAGGTGGCGGGAGGGGAGAGGGCCAAAAGAAATGCCGCGAGAACGGTACCGAGCGAAGGGATCAACCAGTAATCGCGGTGCAGGAGTGACACGAGGCGTCGAATCATTTCGGCGGATCGTCAACCATTCCTGGCCGCGAAGTCTTTCATAAAGGAAACCAGGGCCTCGACGGCGGCCTCGGAAACGGCATTGTAGATCGAGGCTCGCAGCCCCCCGACCGACCGGTGGCCTTTCAGCCCGCACAAGCCGGCTGCTTTGGCTTCGGTTACGAATCGCTTTTCCAATTCCTCGTCGTCTCCCGTGATGCGAAAGACAACATTCATCCGTGAACGACTCTCTTTTTCCACCGGACAGTAGTAGAAATCAAGAGAGTCGACGGCTTCGTAGAGCGTACGGGCCTTGTTTTCATTGCGCCGGGCGATCTCGACCAGTCCCCCCTCGTTCTTGATCCATTTCATGACGAGGCCGACGAGGTAGATGCCGTAGGTGGGCGGAGTATTGTAGAGAGAACGGGCCTTGATGTGAGTGCGATAATCGAGCATCGTCGGAAGATCGTCGGGAGCGCGATCGGAGAGGTCTTTGCGGATAATCACGAGGGTGACGCCGGCCGGGCCGAGGTTCTTCTGGGCCCCCGCGAAGATCAGCCCGAACCGCGAAAGATCGATCGGACGGGAAAGAATATCGGAGGACATATCGGCCACCAGGGGAACGTTTCCGGTCTCGGGGAAGACGGTCCATTGCGTTCCGGCAATGGTGTTGTT
>RFFU01000112.1 GCA_003697085.1 Candidatus Hydrogenedentota bacterium | reverse complement strand
CTACCCCGCCGAGGTAACGCCTAAAGGTCCATCCCTGGGCATCTCCAACGGCTCGTGAAGCCGTTCCAAAGCGTTTGCGACTGTCCAAACCTACCTACAAATCAAAACTGCGCCCCTCTCGCCTTCCCTATTTTCATCACGTCGGCTACCCTGTTTTGCTGCGTCCCCTCTTGCAATGACGACCAACGGCGGCTATCCTGCAAATGCCCTTGAACGAACCGGGAAAAATGAAACCGAGGTGATCCGCGCACGATGTCTGGTTCGGAATCTCTAACAGAGGAAAAGAAGGAGTCGCTTGTCGTCGCACGCGACCTTCGCCACGATTATGGTCCCGTGCGTGCTCTGAACGGCATCTCCTTTTCCATACGACGCGGTGAAATCGTCGGGTTGCTCGGACCCAACGGAGCGGGAAAGACGACGACGATGAAGATTCTTACGGGGGCTCTGTGGCCGACGGCCGGAAACGTCGTCTTCCTCGGCCGAGACCTCTCCTCTTCCGACGCGGATCTCAGACGTCACATTGGGACACTTCCGGAAACGGCTCCCGCGAACCCGGAGTTGACCGTCCGCGAAACACTTGAATTCCACGCCGCCGTCCGCAACCTCGATGGGGAAACACAACTTTTGGAAGCCGCCGCCGCCACAGGGTTGGCGGATGTAATCGACCGCCCTGTCGGAGCGCTCTCGCGCGGCTATCGCCAACGTGTCGGTCTGGCGACGGCGATCTTGGGGAACCCCGATCTGCTGGTCCTCGACGAACCCACCGTCGGACTCGATCCGAATCAGGTCAGCGAAATTCGCGATCTGATCCGGCAGATCGGTCGCGAACGCACGGTGCTCCTTTCGACGCATATCTTGGCGGAAGTCGAAGCGTTGTGCGAACGGGTCCTTCTGATCCACCAAGGGCGGCTCGTCGCGGATGATTCCGTGGAGGCGTTGAAAGCGCGCGCGGCGGGGTCGCATTGGGAAGTGATCGTTCCGGGAGATAGAGCAAAGGCCTTTGAAGTTCTCGAAAAGGCCCTGGGCCGCGAACGGATCGCAACAGCGAGGGAGAACGTAATTCTGGTACGTGGTGGCGACGGCACCGGGCGCGAGATTTTCCGCATCCTGGCGAAAGCGGAATTTGAAGCGGAGGAGATCCGCCGAACCCGCGCCGGTCTCGAGGACGTCTTCCGCCATCTCACTGGGCGGGACGGCGTCGAGGAGACAAGGCAGGGGCGCCCGGAGGGCCCGATGGACTCCGGCTCGAAAAAGGTGCGATCGTGAGAGCGCGGAACATCTTCGCGGTGGCCCGGCGCGAGCGGATCGCGCTCTTCCGCAACCCGGCCTCCTTCATCTTCCTCGGCGCCTTCGCCTTCCTCTGCGGCATCTTCTTCTTCTATCTGGGGGAGTTTTTCCTCGTCCGACAAGCCACTTGCCGCTCGCTCTTTGAACTCCTTCCCTTCTTTCTCTCGGTCTTCACCGCGGCGGCCGCGATGCGCGCGTTTGCGGAAGAAGAGCGCGCGGGTGTTCTCGATCATCTTCGCACGCTTCCGCTGACCGAACCGGAACTCGTCGCCGGAAAATTTCTCACCATCTTTCTCCTTGCGCTCACTGCGTTGGGAACGACGCTTCCGATTCCCGCAATCGTCCTTTCGCTTGGCCGTCCGGATCCCGGCGAGATTCTGGCCGGGTATCTCGGCCTCATCCTCCTCGCCTCCGCAATGACGGCCATCGGCCTCTGGGCCTCCTCGCGGACCTCTTCGCAGGTCACGGCGTTCATCCTCGCGGCCGTGGTGAACTTCCTGTTGCTGATGCTCGACGCGGAGGGTCTTTTGCGCTGGTTTCCGGGCAAAGCGAAGGAAGCCGTCCGCCTCCTCGCGTTCTCCCCTCACTACGAGGCGCTTTCCCGCGGGGTCCTCGATCTCTCCGATCTCCTCTACTTCGCCGGAGTTACGCTCTTCTTTCTCGTGCTCACCGGCTTGTCGCTTCGAGCGCGGCGGGGGCATTCGCGGGAGGAGTCCGAGTTCGACCGGACCGCCTTCGGCGCGCTGGTTTTCGTCAACCTTCTCCTCGTCGTCTTGCTGACTCGGTCCTTCTTCCTGCGCGCCGATCTCACCTCCGATCGTCGCTTCACCCCCGCCGCCGTCACGCGCTCCGTCCTCCGGAACCTCGAGGATCCCGTGCTCGTTCGGGTCTTTCTCTCCGAAAGCAATCTCCCGTCGGAGATGCGCAATCTTCCCCGTGATATTCGCGATCTTCTGGGAGAATTCGCGGCGCGATCCCGCGGAAAACTGCACTTCACCCTTCTCGATCCCGCATCCGATCCCGAGGTCGCCGGCGAAGCGGAGCGAGCCGGGATTCCTTCCGTCCCGACCGGAGTCGCGCGCGGAGAACGGATGGAGGTAGCCAACGTGTACGCGGGAATGGAGATCATCTTTCGGAGCACGAAGAAGTCGATCCCGCGGATCGATCCTTCCCGGCTGGAATACGATCTCGTTCAAACGCTGCGAAAGGCGATCGGTGAAAATCTCCCGCTCGTCGTCCTCGAATCCTCCGGAAAGGATCACTCGCCGTTCAACGATCTCGACACTCTCCGGCGATTCCTCGAGATGGAGAACACGATCCGATCCCTCTCGCTCAACTCCGAGACGCTTCCGACCGAGGCCGCCGCGGTGCTCGTGCCTGAACCGACGCGGCTCGACACCGGAGCCTGGCGCCAACTCTCCGCCTATCGATCCCGGGGCGGCAAGATCGTCTTCTTCACGGACGGCGGCGGCCCCATCGGTCAACCTCTCCCCGATCAAAAAACGCGAAAGGAGCTGGCGGTCTTCGGCGCCTCCCCCGAAACGGGAACGGTTCTCGATGCCTCCTGCGAAATCCTTCAGGTTCCCCACCAACGCGGGAACTTCCGCATCTTCATTCCGATGGAAGTCCCCGCTTTCGTCCGCGTTCCGCCCGAACAACTCGCGGATCATCCCATCACGAGAGGGCTGGAGGTTCTTCGCTTCCCCTGGACCGTTTCCTACCGGAAAGTCCCGAAACCGGGACGGACGTTCACGGTTCTTGCGCGTTCCTCACCACGCGCGGAACTCTCGTTCCTTCCGCCCGCGGTGACCAGCCCCGCGTCAATACCGGATCCTCCAAGAAAAGGGCGCGCTCGGACACTGGCTCTTCTTGCCGAGGAGGGAACCGGCGCGGCAGCCTTCGTCGGCTCCGCCTGGTCCGTCTCGGACGCCCTCTTCCGCGGCGCTGATCCAAGTTGGATGGTTCCGAATCTCTTATTCATAGCCAATCTCGTTGATCACTTCACCACGGGCGGAAAGATGACGGCTCTGCGGACGAAGATTCCCACCGAGCGGGCGTTGGACGCTTCCTTGACGGAAGGTCGTATCGCGTTCTACAAGTTACTGGGCACTCTCTTCTCCCCGCTGCTTGTTCTCCTCCTCGGGGGACTCGTCTATGCAAGGAGGCCGCGATGATCCGTCGTGCGAATCCCGTCCTGGCCGGAACAGCGGTTCTTTTAGCGGCCGTCTGGCTATTGACCGCGCATCCGTTCGGAGCGGCACCGACAGGCCAGCCGTTACCGAAGCCTCTGGCCGGGTTCACCACCTCGGCGGTCATCTCGGTCGAGGTAAACGGGACTCGTCTCGAACGCACGAAAGACCTTTGGTCCGTGACCTCCGGAAGACACCCCGGTCCCGCCGACGTCGCTCGCGTCGGTTCCTTGGTGGAGGCGCTGGTGAACCTCGAACCCGCCAGGCTCGTCTCCGACAACCCCGAACCGAATCTGAAGGAATACGGACTGGACTCGCCCGTTCGGATCGTAATCGAGCGCCGCGGCGGAGGCGCTCCGGTTACGATAGAGGTCGGGAAACGCGGGCCCGGCGGCGGAAGTTTCTACATGGTTCCTCCGGACCACCGCATCTACGAATCGAAGACGTACCTTCGCGACCGCGTCATTCCGTACGAGGGAACTTGGCGCGATTTGAAGATCGTGGAGATCGATCCGGCGCAGTTGGCGGCGGTGGCCGTCGAGATCGACGGTCGGAAGGAAGTCTTCACGGTCGACCGAAACGCTCTGAGAAGCGAGAACGGCGAGACGATCGTCATCGATCGTTTCTTCGAGTCTCTGCAACCGTTGCGCGCCGCCGCTCTGGCGGACACGCCGCCGGCCGGAATTGCACTCCGCGGGCGCGTCGCCTTGATCACGAAACAGGGAACGGCACTGCCGCTTGGAATCGGCCGGAAGGAGATCTCGATCGATACCGTTCGAAAGCGGATTCCGGTTGTGACGAACGAGACCTTCCTCGTGACGCGGTATAATCTCAAACCATTGTTGGAACTGATGGACAAGGTTCGGTGAACAACTCCCGTCTGGAGGAAACCAGGCAGGAGGGGGAATTTTCTTTTCATAGGAAACCATCTCGAGAAAATCACTTCTCTACCAACCGCATCCGCCGTCGTGATCTCTTCATCAGTCTCGGCACCGCCCTTATCTCCTTCGCCGCCAGAAGTTTCGGCAGTATTCCGACGCCCTCCGACAAAGACCGTCACGTCACTCCGCGTTACCTGCGCCCGCCGGGCACGGAGAATGAAGCGGTTTTCTTGAGCCGTTGCATTCGCTGTCGCGCCTGCGCCAATGTCTGCGAGGCGGGCTGTATTCGTTTCTTCACCTTCGCCGAAGGCACGGGAATGGCGGGAACACCTTATCTCCGCCCGCGCCTCCGCTCTTGTAACCTCTGTATGAACTGCACGAACACCTGTCCAACCGCGGCTCTGGAACCCATACCGCGGAATTTCAATGATATCGCTTCCCGTGTCAGTATGGGAGTCGCCGTCGTGATCCGGTCGAATTGCCTCTCCTTCAACGGACGCGTCTGCGGCATTTGTCACGACGCCTGTCCCCTCAAGGGAAAGGCGATCCGACTCAAACCGGTCGCCAAGCCCGTGGTGGATGCGGAATATTGTATCGGGTGCGGTCGGTGTGAAGAACGCTGTCCCCAGTTCCCCGCCGCGATCATCGTGAAGCGCGAGCATCCCGAGAAAAGGTCTCGGCTTCATTCCACCTCGTCTCCCGGCCCCTCCGGCGAAAGCATCTTCGCGTGACCCAGCGCCGTTCCCTCCACCCTCGCCGTTGGGTCGCAACCCTTCTCTTCTTCCGACGAACCATCCAAATGCTCTTTCTCCTCCTTCTCCTTTCCGCCCCTTTGTATCAGATCGTTCGAACCTTTCGGCAGGACCCTTATCCGTATCCCGAGTCGCCGGTTATTCACTTCGCTTTCTTGAGGACTTTTCTACAGAATTACGACCATACAATTCGAAATCTTCTCGGAACGTTTTTCACAAATATCTCCGGAGGTCCCTATTCTCTCAAATTTTTCTCGATCAAAATCGTCGAACCGTTCACAGCCTTCCTTAATGCCGTGCGAAATTCTTTTTCACCGGACGTCTGGACCGCGACGATGTTCCTTTCGTTCTCGCTTCCCCTTCTCGCTGTCTTTCTCTTCGGAAGATTCTACTGTGGTTACATCTGCCCGATGTCCCTTTTCGTTTCCGAAAATTTGAGACTGCAACAACGCTTCCTCGGCCGAATTCCTTCTTCGTCGGCTTCGCCGGAACACCTTTCTTCCCGCTTTCTCCTTCTCTTTGCGCTTCCCCTGTTTCTTCTCCTTCTTTTCCGGCCGTCTTTCCTTCAATTTCTTCTCCTCCCTGCCCTCCTTCAAAACGCCTGGTCTGACTTCGTCTTGTTCGGTGGCTTCTCGCTTTGGAGTCTTTTGCTTTTGCTAGTCTTCGTTTTCGAGATTCTTTTTCCGGGGACCTTCTGCCGTCGCCTTTGCCCGACAGGACTGTTCCTCGGCCAGGCCGGGCGGTATCGACTTTTTCGACTCGGGTATCAGCGCGGTATCTCCTGCATCGGCTCCTGCACCGTCTGTAACGAAGTCTGCTGGTTGGGACTGGAACCGAAAACACGGGCCGAGGATCCGGCATGCGACCTCTGTATGCGTTGTGCGGGCCAATGCCCCCAGGGCCGCCTTAAACTCTTTCTCCCTCTTTCCCTGATTCTCATTCTTCTCTTTCCCTCTCCCAACGCCTCCGCCTCGGAGTGGGACGAACGCACGGCATACGATCTTTCCGTCACCCTCCTCCCCTTGGCGGAAGG
>RFFU01000111.1 GCA_003697085.1 Candidatus Hydrogenedentota bacterium | reverse complement strand
TTCGCCCCTTCCCCGCCTCCTTCCCCCTTCGCCCCTCCCCCATCTTCCGCTTTCGGTTCGGCTTCCGCTTGCCCCGGCTCCTCCGCCCCCTTCTTCTCTCCTTTTTTCCTTTCTTCCTTCTCCTTCTCTTTTCCTTCCTCTTTCTCGGCCTCCTCCTTCTTTTGGCTCGCCATCATCTCTTGAAGCTGTCGCGCCAGCTCCGTATTTCCGATCATCTCTCCCAATGTCACCCCCCCGCTCTCCCCCTGCTCGGACATATAGTCCTTGAGATCGCGGGCTTCTTCCGAACGCTGGAGTTGCTTGATCGAAATCGTTATCCTCTTGCTCTTCCTGTCGAGCCGAAGGACCGTGCCCCGCACGACCTGCCCCTCTTCATAAACTTCCTCCGGACGAACGGAACGACCGTAGGGAAGTTCCGAACCCGGAACGTACCCTTCCACCCCCTCCTCCAATGCCAGGAAAAGACCCTCGGGCGCGACACGCGCCACGGGAGCCTCAACCGTGGAATTCTTCTGGTATCTTCTCGCAATCTCGTTCCACGGATCCGGAAGTGTCTGCTTGTATCCCAGCGATATCTTCTTCGCCACAACGTCCATCTTCAGAATCATAACCTCGACTTCCTGCCCCACTTGGAACATCTCCTTCGGGTTCGGCGGGGGGTCGTCCCAACTCATATCCGTCTTGTGAATCATTCCCTCCACCCCCGCCCCCAGTCGTACGAACGCTCCGAAATCCGTTGTTCCCGTCACGATTCCCTTGACGATGTTTCCCTGCCTGTATTCGTCCAGAGCCACCGTCCAGGGATCAGGGAGAGCCTGCTTGATCGAAAGAGAAATGCGGCGGTTCTCGACATCCACTCCCAAAACCTTGACCCGTACCGGCTGTCCAAGTTCCAAAACGTCCGAAGGGTGATTGACGTGTTCCGTCCAGGATATCTCGGAGACATGAACAAGGCCATCCACGCCCGGAAGGATCTCGACGAAGACACCGAAATTCGTGAAGGACTTCACGGTACCGTCGAGGATCGCATTCTCGCCGATCTCTTCCTCCACCCGGCCCCATGGATCGCCCTGCGCTTGCTTCAGCCCCAGTCGGATCCGAGGCGGCTCGGCCTCCGGATCGAATTCCAGCACCTTCACCTTCACCGCCTCACCTTTCTTGACGACGGTCGAGGCGTCCTTCACGAAACCGCTCCAGGAAAGGTCTCCCAACGTTACCAGCCCGTCGATCCCACCGATGTCAATAAAGACACCAAAGTTCGTGATGTTTTTGACCTTACCGTCGAGAATATCCCCGATATTGATTCGCCCCAGAATCTCCTCGCGTATCTTCTTCTGTTCGGCCTCGAGCAACGATCGGCGGGAGAGAACAATGTTCTTCCGGCGTCGGTCCAGTTCCTTAACCTCGAAGGCGTACGTGTTGCCGATCAGTTCAGCCGACGGCGGCCGGTTACGAAGCGTCGCTTGGGAACGCGGAAGAAAAGCCTTGAACGGAAGTCCCAGATCGACCTTGAATCCACCCTTCACCTCGCCCGTGATCGTGCCCTCCACCGGCCTCTTCTCCTGAAAGGCTTCCTTCACTTCTCCCCATCTTCGATCCTCGAGCGCTTTTTTGTGCGAAAGCCGCGCGGTTCCATCCTCGGAATTGATTCGCTGAACCTTGACGAGAATTCTGTCTCCCAGGCCCAACTCGACCCCCATCTCCGCGAGCTCGGAGCGCGGAACCCGTCCCTCACCCTTGAGCCCCACATCCACGACCACGTCCTCGGGCGTGATCTGAATCACTTCCCCCTCGACAATGTCGCCTGTCCTCAACTCCTGGAGAGTATCCTCTCCTCCCAAAATGGACGCCTCGAAATCGACGTCCCCGCCGGTCTCCTTCTCCATAACGGTCAGTCACTGGCCTCCCAAGCGGCCGCGCTTTCCGCGGCACACCGTCGCGGCCCGCCGGGAAACGCTTCCGCAGAATTTGCCTCGCCACAGCCCTCCTTCCCCCTGCCCCGAGGCATAGGGTTGTTGAGAATACGTTTTCCCGCGAGAGTGGCAAGGAAAAAATGGCCCTTGGGAAAGAAGAGGAATCTGATTCCGATCGCGGCGCGTTATCCCTCCTGCTCGTACAACCTTCTCCGGAATAAAAAGGCGACGTTCACCAACCCGATCATCACCGGCACCTCGACCAAGGGACCGATCACTGCCGCAAAGGCCGCGCCGTGCGAGATTCCAAAGATGCCTACCGCAACCGCAATGGCCAGTTCGAAATTGTTGGAGGCCGCGGTGAAAGACAACGTCGTCGCTTGACCGTAATCGGCCTGGAAGAAATGGCTGAGTAAGAAACTCACGAGGAACATAACGATAAAATAGATCAAGAGCGGAACCGCCACTGTAACGACACCCGCGGGATCCGCAATGATCTTCTCTCCCTGGATCGCAAACATCACGACGATCGTGAAGAGAAGAGCGATCAACGTCAGAGGGCTTATCCGGGGAAGAAAATGCTTCTCATACCATTCTTTCCCGTAGCGTCTCATGAGAATTCCCCTCGTCGAAAGGCCCGCAAGGAAGGGAATCCCGAGGTAGATGAAGACGCTCTTGGCAATGGAACCGATGGTTATTCCCGAAATATCTACATCGCCGAAATTCATTCCGACCAGTGAGGGCAAAATCTTGATGAAAAACCACGCGTAGATCGAGTAGAAAAGGACTTGAAAGATCGAGTTGAAAGCGACGAGCCCGGCCGCATATTCGCGATCTCCGTCCGCAAGATCGTTCCACACAATGACCATCGCAATACAACGGGCCAGCCCGATGAGAACCAGCCCGATGAAGTATTCCGGATAATCCCGCAGGAATACCGCGGCCAAAAAGAACATCAGCAACGGCCCGATGATCCAGTTTTGGACAAGAGAAAGAATCAGGACACGAACATTTCGAAAGATCCGGGGCAGTTCCTCGTAACGAACCTTCGCCAGGGGCGGATACATCATCAGGATCAAACCGGCGGCGATCGGGATCGAGGTGGTCCCGGCGGAGAAACGCCCGAGCATCTCGTTGACGCTGGGAAAAAGATACCCCGCGCCCACTCCCACGGCCATCGCCGTAAATATCCACACCGTTAAATAACGATCCAAAAAAGAAAGCCTTTGCGTCAACGGATCGCGCACCTTCCCAATCCCTCCAGATTCTCAGGCAACCCCTCTACGAAGGAACGGATTTCGTCTCGGACCCGGCGATAGTGAATCAGCGCCGTTTCCTCATCCGGAGCGTCCTGCGCGAGTTTCGGAGGATCGTCGAACCCGACGTGAACGACCCGCGTCCGGTTGCCCAACCAGGCGGGGCAGGTCTCATCGGCGTGACCGCATACCGTAACCACCACGTCGAAATCGATATCCCGGAGTTCCTCGACCGTCTTGGAACGGTGGCCGGAGATATCCACGCCGGCTTCCTTCATCACGGCCACCGCCCGCGGGTTCAATCCGTGTCTTTCGATGCCCGCCGAATAGGGCTCGATCACATCCCCTTTTAAGGCCCGGGCCCACCCCTCCGCCATCTGACTCCGACAGGAATTCCCGGTGCAAAGGAAAAGGACCTTCAGCCTTCTCATCACCGCGACCGCCTCCGCCTTGCTTGGCGGCGACAGAGAATCTCCGGATCGATGGAGAGCACTTGCTTCAGTTTCCGCAGGTCCGCTTCCACCCGCTTTTCCTTGTCCAGTTCCTTTTTGATCAATCGAACCAGACTCCGTGCCGTCGCGTCCCCCGCTCGCCGGTAATAAATCCAGCGCCCGCGTTTCCGCGAGAGAACCAAACCGGCACCGAGCAGGATCGCCAGATGCTTCGAAATCGTCGACGGCGCCAACCCGATGACCTCGATCACCTGGCACACGCACAGCTCTTGTTCCGCAATCAGCCGAAAGATTCTCAACCGGGTCGGATCGGCGATCGCCTTGGCACACGCAACGAATTTCACGACTGCTCACCCTATTATTTCGTTATTTGGCGAATTATAGGTGACTAATTCTTTTTTTGTAAAGGGTTGTTTTTCGAGAACCCGTTGCCCTGGCGTTTCTTCCCCCGCGCCATTCCCGAAATTCCCCGCGGATATCCGGAAATCCGCGGGGCCGAAAAACAGAACCGAAACCGCCCCCTCTTTCCTCACACCGGCAAGGAAAGCGCGATCTTTTTCTTCCGTAAATCAACAACCCCCCGCCCGCGGTTTGGAGAACCCGTGCCCCCCTTCCTCTTCTTTCCTTTTGTCTCTTCGCTTTTTCCTCTCTCTACTCCGTCTTCACGATGATGTCGAGAATCACGTTCGCTGCATCGTCACATCGATCCGACGAGCGATTCAAATGCCGATAAATCTCCCGCATCTCGAACATATACCCCGCGCTGCGGTCTTCCGCCTTGAAGAGTTTCTGCAAGGCACTCAGGTACACGTGATGGATGTGATTCTCCGTCTGCTTCGCCCGCACCGCGTGTTCCTTCGCCACGTTCGGATGCTCCTCGAGATTCCTCAGCGCGTCGTGAAGCTCCAAGGTCCCCTTCTCCAGAATCTCCGACATCTTGAGCAGATACTTGTCCGGATCGACCTCGAATATTCGGATTTCCTCGACCGTGCTCTTCGCCGCGTCGATTACGTCGTCGATCTCCCGCGACAACTCGTTGATGTCCTCGCGGTCAAAGGGCGTGACCAACGTCTGGTTCAACTTGTCGATCAGAATCCGCCGGATATCATCCGCCTCGCGTTCCAGTCGCATCACGTCGTCGCCGAGCGGAGAGTCGCCCCGCCCCTCCTTCAGAAACGCCGTCAACGCCTTGTATGCCTCGTACACCTTCTCCGAATGGTCCATCAACAATCGGTAAAAATCCGTCTCCTCCTTCTTGAAGAGAAAACTAAAGATTCCCATTCCTCTCTCACCTCACTCCAAAATTCTTCCACAACCGCGTTTCGCCGCAAACGCGCACTTCCGTCCTTCACGGCACGGCGGCCTTCACAGGAAGGCCGCCTTCAATACCCAGTAAATTCCCGCTCCCGCCGCCGCGGCCAGGGGAATCGTCAATATCCACGACCAGAAAATGTCGCGAATAATGACCCATCGCACTCCCTTCCTCCGGAATCGGCTCCCGACTCCCATCACGGACGAACTCACGATCTGGGTCGTGCTGACCGGAGCCCCGAGCGCGTTGCAGCCGATCAGGATTGAAGTCGCGGCGATCTGAGAGCCGAAGGAATGATGCGGCTCGACGCGGAAAATTCCGTACCCCACCGTCTTGATAATCTTCGAACCGCCGATCGTAACCCCGAATGTGATCGCGGCGATGGAACAGAACTTCACCCAAAAAGGCACGGCCAACGTCGGTGTCGTTCCGCTGACGAACAACAACAGCGCGATGATCCCCATCGATTTTTGACTGTCATTCGTACCGTGATTGACGCCCAGCAACACCAACGTGACGATCTGAAGTTTCTTTACGATTTCGATCCCCCGGCGTTTCACGCGCCGCAAAACCGCTTCCAGAATCCAATACACGATGTATCCGAAACCCATTCCCAGAATCGGGCTCAAGAACATCGCCAACAAAACCTTGATGAAAAAGGCGCTCCACGGCACACCGGAAAGATGATACTCCAGAAGCGCTGGACCGATCATTCCTCCGACCAGCGTAAAGGAAGAACTTGTCGGAAGCGAAAGTTGCCACGTGAGGAGATTCCATGCGAACGCTCCCAACATTCCTCCCAGAACGAGCAGAACGGCCCCCGTTCCGGGGCGAAGCATATCCGTATTGATGATGCTTCCCGAAACCGTCGCCGCAACGCGGGTTCCGAGCAGAAACGGACCGAAAAACTCGGCGCACGTTACGATCAGAATCGTTTGCGCGGGGGAAAAGGACCGGGATGCGATCGCCGTGGCGGCCACGTTCGCGCCGTCCTTCATGCCGTTCGTCACGGCGAAGATCAGGGTCGTCACGACCGCCATCCAGAAAAAAAGGCCCGTCACATTTCCTCCTTTCCAATTCATCCCAACTCTCAGTGCCTTCTCCAACGCCTTCGGCTTCGGTTCGCTCCGCCGTTTTAATCCGAGGACTCCTTCTCCGCTCATCCCGCAAGTCTCCCGTGGAAAGCGCCTCCGAGAAATCAAGCCGTCAGGAGGAAAGCCGTGGGTCTCCGCGCCGCCTCTCCCCGCTGAAATGCCACCGCCGAAAAGGAAGACGCCCGGCGGAAAGGAGTCGATTCGAGCAGGATCCCCGTCCCGCCCTTTTCGACACCTCGCCCGAGGAAGAGGAAAGATTATCAATCTTCCCTCCAAAAACAAAGATTTTTATCGTTCCTCTTTGCCTTTTTGGCGAGGCTTTCGTAGATTGCTCCTTTCCATGTGTGGCATCTGCGGCATATTCGGCGAGCATGATCCCGAACGCATCGTTCCGATGATGCGGTCCCTTCAACATCGCGGCCCCGACGATCAGGGAACCTTTCGTCACCGGAACCTCCTCTCCCTCGGCCACAAACGCCTCTCCATCATCGACCTCTCGACCGGTCGCCAGCCGATCACCAATGAGTCCGGTTCGGTCACCGTCGTCTTCAACGGGGAAATATACAACTACATCGAACTCCGCCGAACCCTCCAGAAGCGAGGCCACCTCTTTCGAACAAGTTCCGATACCGAAGTTCTCGTTCATCTTTACGAGGATCACGGCCCCCGCTTCCTCGAATACCTCAACGGTGAATTCGCCATCGCCCTCTTCGATTCCGAAAAAGAAACCCTCTTTCTCATTCGCGATCGCCTCGGCATCCGGCCGCTCTACCTCCATCACAAGAACGGCCGATGGATCTTCGCTTCCGAGATTAAAGCGCTCCTCGCGTCCGGTTACGTCGACCGAAGACTCGACCCGGTCGCTTTCAACGACTACCTCACTCTGCGCTACGTTCCCGGTTCCCGAACGGTTTTCGACGGTATTACCCGCCTGCCTCCCGCATCCCTGCTCACGTTGACGAACCGAAGCGCACGACTCTCTCGATGGTGGGATCCGCCCTATTCCGATCCTCCCCTGCAGAGCCCCTCCCAGGAAGAGTCGCTGATCCAGGAGTTCCGCTTCCTCCTCGAGGATTCCGTCCGCTTGCGCCTCCGAAGTGATGTACCGGTCGGCGCTTTTCTTTCCGGAGGACTCGATTCCTCTTCCGTCGTCGCTCTGACCCGCCGCTACGCCGATCACCTATCCACCTTCTCCGTCGGCTTCCGAACGTCGATCGACGAGACGACCGAGGCCGAAACGATGGCTCGGTTCCTCGAAGCCGATCACACGAGTTTCTTTGTCGAGCCGGAGGACTACCGGCTCCTGCCGGAAATCGTGCGCGGAATGGACGAACCGATCGGCGATTTCATCATCCTTCCCATCTTTCTTTTGGCGCGTCATGCGAGTGAAAAAGTCAAGGTGGTTCTGACGGGGGAAGGAATCGACGAGATCTTGGGAGGATACATCCATCACGTACTTCTGACGCGGCTCTGGCGAGCCTGGCCGCTGACGGCCTCGCTTCCCGCGCGCGCCGCTTCGCTTCTGCTGCGGGCCCTGCCGACGCCGCTCTTGGAACGCGCCTTTCCTTACCCGGGGCGGCTGGGGGATGACGGACGCCGCCGGGCCGCACTGCTCTTTCAAGCCCTCAATTCCTTTCCCCACGCCTACCTCGCCTTTGCCGGACTCTTCTCGCCCAAGGAACGCTCGCACCTGCTCGGAACCGATCTCCCGCGGGAATCCTCCGTCGAGAGACTCCTGGCCACCTTCCATTCGGATCGGCATCGCGCCTTCTCCTTGAATCGTCTCATCGACTTCGATGTGAACCATTGGCTCGCCGATTACACGCTTCTCAAACAGGATCGGCTCACGATGCTCAACTCGATCGAGGGGCGCGTCCCCTTCCTCGATCATCGACTCGTCGAGTTCTGCGCGCGGTTGCCTCATCGCCTGAAACTCCGTGCCGGCCAGACCAAATCAATTCTGCGGCGGGCAATGCGTGGAATCGTTCCGGAGGACACGCGTCTGAGAAAAAAGAAGGCCTTCTATATTCCAACCGGCGAAACCTTCGGTGAAGACTTTCTCGACTTCGCCCGCGAAATCTTGACCGATCGGGAGATTTGTGATCTCGGGCTCTTCAATAAAAAGGCGCTCGAACAACTTCTCGCCGACGCGACCCGCCCCGGAATGCTGCCGCAAAAGCGCCTCAACACCGTCCTCATCGCCGCCCTCTGGGCCCGGGAATCGGGAATCGGGGTCAGAAACAGTTAGGGCCGGAAGCAATCAGGACGGGAACAGGGAACAGTGCCCCCAACGGTGCCCCACAGAAACAGTGCCCCAGGGGTTTACTTTTTGACATTTTGACGAGTGGGCGAGACAGTGTCCCTGGGTTTCTTTTCAACAAATCACCTGTCCGTAATCATTCAAACTCTGCCCCCGACAATCCGACATCGGCGGCATCGGGTCCGGGGGGCGACGCGTTGACGCTTTGAGGCCTCCCCTCCGGGCTCCCCCGTTCCTGAGTCGACGGCTCTCTGTTTATCTTCGCCCCAAGCGCTTCAACGCCTCGCGCGCCTCCTTATCCCGGTATCGTTCCCCTCCCCGCTTCGTCGTCCGCCGGAATCTTCAGGATCGCCTCGTACTGCTCCGACCCGCTTCCTCGTACATCCGAGCCAATGCCTTCCTGTTCTCCACGCTCTCTTCCAGTTCCACCACCCTCCGGCGCCGGTTCGATGATCGCCATAAACTCGGCTCTGATGGTTTGACTCCTCTTCCTCAGTCTCGCCGTTCATGTATCTATTCGATTACTCCATCGCGCGCTATTTCCATGATCGGAGGGGTGAATTGCAAATTTTGGGCAAAGTCCAATTTAGCCAAAGAGGCTTTCCTGGGAACGCAGGCGTCTTGCCTGAAAAAACGGGCTCATAGAAGGTTACCTTTCGGCCGCCCCGATCATGTGAAGTGTTTCGCCCAGGAGTGGATCGATACGATTCGGCAAAAGGTGCCTTTTTTTCGCCACGCACCCGTTGTTTCCCGACGATTCGCTTTATGTTTTCCACGGAACCGCTCCCGCGGGGAACCTTCAATCTTCTCGCCAGCATCCTTAATTGTTCGGTTTTCATACATTTGAGTTTTAACTGGACTCCTGCAAGTCGCATAAAGGGAAACCACGGAGAACACAGAGGACACGGAGAAGTCACGGAGAAAGAAAGGTAGAAAAGACCGGCGAACGTCGTTTTCTGGTAGCGTAAAACCTGAAGAAAGGGCTTTCCGTGTGGGGAAGAAAGGAAAAAAACGAATGCGTAAAATCCGCGGTTTTTTTCGGGGCTCTTCCTTTTTTCATTTCATCCTCTGTGATCTCTGTGTCTCTGTGGTGTATCCCTTCTTCCGGGAACCTGCAGAACTCCGGTTTTAAATTCAGGACCTCTTTCGGACTCAATAGCGGCAAATCGTCGCCTCCTATTTCTTCTTGAAAAGCATCACGTATTCATGCTTGAAAATATAGAAACCTCCCACCAGCGCTCGGTACCTCCAGAGTTCCCGCTTATTCCTCTTCCCTCTCGTCTCCTCGATATTTTTTCACGATGATACTCTTCAGGATGTACCCGCGTTTCAACACTTCCTGCATGCAGTGGAAACCCAGTAAAACCCATTCTCCCTTCGCGTATTTGTCTCCGATGACAAGGGCGAAATACCTCCCCCTCTTCAAAAAGGGAGTCGCGTTTTCCACCACTTCCCCAAACATGGTCAGGAATTCATCGACACTCTTCGCGCACGAAAGATCTTTCCCATCCGTTGAGAATTTAATGATGTCGTGATAAGGCGGATGCATGATGAGCAGGTCGAATTGGGTTCTTCCATACCTTGAAAGAATCGATATTAAATCCGCTTCTCTGCTGTCACCTTCGACGATCTCCGTCGTTACACCGCTTTCGTTACTCTCTTTTTCCACCAATTCTCTTGCTTTTTTCGCGACTTCAGGGTTGAGTTCCAACCCGATTCCATTTCTTCCCAAACGCCTGCATTCTATCAACGTCGTGCCGCTCCCGACGAAAGCATCGAAAACCCAATCCCCTTTTTTTGTGTACCTGAGCATCATTTGGTGAGGAATCTGAGGTATGAAATTCCCCCAATACCATCCCAGATGAGCCCCCGACGAATCTCTCCTCTCCAAAACCCAAAGACTGTCTGTTATGATTTCATCATATTCTTTCCACCGAAGCAGGTTTATATCGTTGACCCTGTTGGTTTTTACATTTTGAACTCCTTTTTGTAGCCGGCTCAAATAATACCGGGCTCGCTCACGAGTTCTTGCCGTCAAAATCTGATTCAATTCGGAAATCAATACGTCCTTGCGCAGCGAAATCGTCCCGCCGTTCGGATCGATATTCAGAAGCCCTTCGCGATCACGTTTCGGAGCATTTATGATATCCTTCAGTGTTGCAACGCCTCTCCTCAATAAAGTAAGGTCTTCTTGGCCATCCATTTCCTCGAGGAAACGAACAAACCTATCCTTATTGAATATGAGTGTTCCACGGCTGAAGGGAGTGGATTCCAAACTCTCGAAAGGATCAGCCTGTTCCTTCTTGACTTTCGCCGCCGGCATTTTCAGTGGTTTCTCTCCCTCTTTTTCGTTTCTTCCCGCATTGGCGCCCGGCCGAATTCTCCTCGCCCTATTTGGAGGACTCCCTTTCGGGGCTTCACTTGGACGATCGTTACCTATCATACTCCCAACGCCAGAAAAGGCAACTTTACCGACAACCCCGCGTAGTAATGCACAGGTCCACGTTGCGTCACCCGGAAAGCGAGAATAATCGCGCGATGCGAAGCAACCTGTGGGCCAGTCTGGACGAGCCGACACGCGCGGCGATCGGGGCGGCGGGAACGGGTGAATCGGCGCTCCGTGACACGGCGAAGGTGGAGCGCAGGTTCTCCAACCTGCGGGGGACGGATCATGCGCTCCTGGGGGATTCCTCGTCAGGCTCCGCCCTCCTCGGAATGACAAAGGGGGTGGGCGATCCGCCGGTCGCCCCTACTGAAGACGTCGACGGTGGCGAATCTCGCTTACCTGCAGGCAAGATGCCTGCGCTCCCAGGATGCGCGTTTCGACCGCTTACCGACAGGCAAGATGCCTGCGCTCCCCAGGTTTCGCCGCGGACGGGAAAGTCCGCGATCCAACCGCGGACTGGAGAGTCCGCGATCCAATCTTTCCAGGACCCCTACTTTCTCCGTGTCGGCCAGAGTCCTCCGGCGGAGAAGCATTCCCAGCCCCAGCGGATCCACTTCATCAGCGCGAAGACCATCCATAACGACCAGGCAAGCATCGCCAACCGGTAGGCCGTGATCGGCAGACTCACCGCGGTACCGGTCGGAAGGACGCCCGCGGTGCGATCCTGATACCACTTGAGCAGATGGCTCGAGGAACCATACCCCATAACGTGCATTTCCGGGCTCGATAGCAGGCTCATCGGAATCGATGCCAGCAGGCCCGCGACCGCCGCCAGCGTCAAAAGCGCCAGGCCGATCTGGACGAATCCCATCGGCGTTCCCCTTAGATTTGCGGCGTATCTCTTCCGCAGCGAAAAGACCAGGAACCACAAGACCATAAGAATCCCGCCCACGCCGTTGATGGTGCTCGTTCCCACAAGAAGCAACGCCCACTGATAGGCCCTCAAGGGCGGCTCCCTCCAGTATCCCAGCCCGAACGACACCGCAAGGACGACAACGAGAATCGACCAGTAGAGGACGGCAGGGCCCAGGCGTGGCCCCGCAACCGCAAGCACCCAGCGATCGCGCGGAACCTCGAGTATGAGCGTCGTATTCACCGCCGGCTCGCCGAGATCGACCCGCGGCGTCCTCGTCACGATACCGCAGGCCGAGGATCTTCTCCATACGATCTTCGCCTCGAGAATCCCGGGGCGCAGCGGAAGAACGACCGAATCCGCGTTCTTCGGAACGATCAGCGCTCGTCCTCCCAACGTGACGCTTCGGATATCGCTTCCGGGCTCCAAGCGAACCGCGAACTCGTCCCCCTGGCTGGCGCGAAGTTTGAGCGTCAGCGTGTTTTCGGTCAGCCGCTTCCCGGGTCGCGACCGCAGTTCCACGGACTCGACGGTGTGCGTGGCTCCCTCCACCGCTTTCGGTTTCGTGATGAAAATCGCCACCGTCTCGCCGGGCCACGGCCGCCAGACCGGTCCGGCGGCTCCCGGCTCCGCATTCACCGGCGGGATGCCGAAACACTCGAAGTGCCAGAGCGGCGAGGCGTCCAGCCGCCACTGTTCCACCCACTCGGCCGACGAGTCCGGCGCTCGGAGACGCAACGGCTCCTTCAACTTCGGCACCAACGACTCCCACTCGAACGTCCTCACCCCCGGCGGCAAGGTAACCTTGACCACGGAATTCTCGACCTTGACGTTGGAGGTCACAACGCTGGCATTCGGGAGAAGCGGAATAGCGACCTCGATCGCGCCGTCGCGCGGCGCCACGCGGCGAACAGTCGTTCGTACCCGCCAGTCAAGGCCCAGGACGATCGTTCGTTCGACGCGTACGAAAGCGGGAATCGGTGCCGGGAGAATTTCCTTTTCCGCGCGCGCGCGCCGCCGGCGCCGGTTCAACCGAACACTCTTCCCCGGCACCCGCCCGTCCACGACTCCGCGGACGGTCCATTGCGGCGCGACGGCCGTGAGATTGTGGGCGGGAAGGAGGAACGGTAACCGCACTTCGTCTCCGGTGATCCGCCCCTCGAGTAGAACCTCGTGAACACCCCGCGGTACCACGACCCAAAGCAGGTTCTTCGCCCCGCGTCGCGTCACGCCGGGCGCTCCGTCCACGCGGACCGACTCCGGAAGCCAGGCATCGACGCCGGCCGGCAGCGGCACCGCGCACTCCGTGGCCGCATCGACCTGAAGCCGAATCACGAGGCGATCGCCGACCGCGCGCAACATCCCGCGGGAAACGACGGCCGCGTCCGGAAAGACCGGCGGCCGCTCGGTGAGCCGCTCCTCCAGTTCCTTCAGCAACTTCTCGGGAGGAAAGCCGTCGGTTGCGGCATTCGCGCGAGGCGCCGCCGCAAAGAGCAACAGTGGAAGAAGAAGCGCCGCGGCGAGATGCCCCGGGATCCGCCACCGTCGAAGCGCCGGCCAACGTTTCTCCCCACCCAGCGTATAGAGAAGGAGCGCCGCGGTGAGGAGAAAGAGCAGACCGGCTCGAAGAAACCGCAGCAGACGCCCCGCCGACGGCGGGATGAGCAAAAGTCGAAGGCGCTGTTTGGCGGTCACCGGCCCGTTCCAATCGAGCCGGACCCGTCGCCACCGCCATTCCGGCAGCCCCGGGCCGGTCTGGATCTTCGCGGTAATATCGAAATCCTTGAAGCGATCCTTGAGTTTCGCCGGACGATAGGGGGACGGGACGGCTTGCTTGAGTTTGTCCTCCATCGAGGCGCCTCCATACAGGGCCGAAGAAAGCGCCGCCTGGTTTCGGCCCATCGTCTCCGTTCTGACAACCTCGGATAGACCGTATCGTTCGGAAACCGGTCGCTCCAACTGTGGATAGAGCCCTTGGCGGATCTGGTCCACGCCGAAATTCAACGCAACCAGAAGAAGCACGAGGAGGGTCACGAGATGGTAGAGCCGGACAAAGCCCCTGAAACGCCCGGGGGGAAGGACCTTCAGGAGTGCCAGCGTCGCCGCGAGGCTGAGCCAGAGATACCGCGGCGCCCACTGCTGATGAAGGATCAATCCCAGCGTGACGAGAGCAACGATTCCCCAGAACCGGTTGATGATTTTGCCCAGCGCCGCGGCGATGACCAGAACGAGGAAAATGTCCCACAACGTCCAGCGATCGATCCACCCCCCCGTCACCTTATCCGCCCCGCGCGCGTGGAAGAGGCTCCAGCCGGGTGGAAGATTCAAGGTGACGGACAGTTTCGAACAATCGCTTTTCCATCCCGTTACGGGAAACCCGCCGCGCCGCTCCAACCGACTCACTGCCGTCATCTTCAATGAGCCTTGCCGAACCTCGACCCCCTGTTCCTTCGTCTCGGGGCGCCACGTCACCAAACGCGGCTCCCCGTTCAATTCGACACGGCCGATGTCGTATCCGGAATGAGCGGCCAGCCACCGCGCCGCGCCGATCCGTCCAGAGAAATCGTCTCGGACCGTGTACCCGCGCCCGTCGAAATCGAGCCAGAAAGTCCGCCGCAGCGTTATGTCATCGACGGCCCGAGCCGGCCGGCCCCGTTGCGTCTCGGTCAAGCGGAGGCGCGTCGGTGGGGTCATCAGGTAGGCGGGGAAATGTTTCCACTCCGCCGGCAGCATCGTCTGCTCCGGATCGACCGCGACGGCGCCGGAAAGAGTCACCTTCCGAAGGTTCTGGTCGGCCTGGAAGACCCAGATCTCGTTCTCCGGCCAACCGCTGTCCATCCGCTCCATCCGAAATATCTCCGTGGCATCCGGAAAACGAGCCGTCAGGTGAATCGTCCATTCCCCGGACGCGACTTGGATTCTGATTCGGCCGTCGGGATCGATCCGAGCCGGAAGCGGACTCTGGAAGGCCACCGGGACGGCTCCCTCCGGCAGCATCCTCCCAAGCCGCACCTCGCGCTCCGAACCGGAAACGGCCAGGCGCAGTTCCGTCTCGAGCAGCATCGGCACGCCGTCGCGCAGTTTCCGGAAGACGCGGACTCTCAGAGTATTGACCGATTCCCGCGCCGGCGCACGGCTCTCCCCGAACCAGATCCGGCCGTCCGCGGTGCGGTTGACGGCGCGAACCGGTCTTCCATCCAAGCGGAGGGAGACGAGCGCGCAGGAGGATGGAAGGAGCAGCGACGCCGGGCGCGTCTTCCATTCGAGCCGCCCGGCGATATCATACCGGCCCGGTTCGAGAAAGACGGCGGGGTGCCCGGCGCGGCCCTGCACCGGAAAAGGTTTGCCGTTCGCCTTCAGCTCGAGCGGCCAGGAACGTTCCTCGCCCGGGACGGCCACCCAGGACGGAGCGTACACGGTGACCTTCTGGCGGAACGCGGCCCCGGAGCGCGCGGCGTCGATCGAGACCGAACTGATCCAGACGCACGATGTCGTTTCTCCGTCGGTCGAGGCGACGGGACAGAAGCGCTGAGCGTGATCGTGGAGAACCCAGCCGGTCCACGGTTGGAGGGGTTCCGGAATATCGAGCCGAAAAAGCCTATCCGTCGCCACCGGGGCGGCGGCGCCGGACGCGGCGTGAGCGCCGGGGATGGCAACAGCTATGGGCGTGGCGAGCGCGGCCGCAGTGCTGGAAGCGGCGAGCGCAACCGGAGAGCGGCGGATGGTCATCATCGCCATGATCGCCAGGGAAAGGAGTACGAACAACACCCCCCGCAAAAGAACGGAACACCTCGAACGCCGCAACCCCTTCATAGCCACGATGCTAACGGAACCCCAGGCGGAGTCAATCGTTATCGAATTTGGATTGGTTTGGACTGGCTTGGATTGGGGATTGGGGCCGGGGGTTGACGCTTTGACGCTTTCGTCGTTTCGCGGCGGAACGGCTCACAGGAGAAGCAAACGCGTTGAGCATGCCCCCCAATCCGCAACCGAATAAGTGAATTAGTGAACCTCCGTCCCTCCGGAATGCGCCGCAGTACGATAACGTGGATTCCGTGACGAACCCCGCGCCGGTACCGGATTGATGATAGAGAGGAAAGAGGAGCGGCGCATCAAGGGTTGCTCGTTGTATCCGGAGCGGTTTTCACGTCGGAAAGCGGCGGGGGAGAACTTCGCGCCAGATACCGCTCGGTTGCGGGTACGGGAGGCGAGACAATCTTCACAGCTCTCTCTTCTCGGTAACACCTGCGGTTTAATAATAGTACATGGCCGTGTGGCCGCTTCCCAAAGCGGAATTGAAAACCACGTGGATCGGGGCCGAGCAGGAATTCAGGGCCGTCCACAGGTCGCGCAGTTCCCGCTTGCTGATCCCTCCCTTCCGAAGAACAAAAAAGTTGTTCCCTCTTTCATTGCGTTGCGGATCGTCTGGGGGACCTTTGTTGGTCCGTGATCATAAATGAGTACCTGGTCCGACGTGCGCGACAAGCCGGATATATCTCTCGTTTCGGCACGCGCAATGCTAAAGGCGGGCTCTTTGCCGAAAATCCTGGCTCTGTAGTCAACCGGTTCCGAACCTTTCGTGTCCGCGTCGATCACCAGGACGTTTTTCCCTTCTTTCGCCAGCCACTCGGCCAGGCGTGCTGTCAGAAAAGACTTGCCGGCGGAGTGAACCGGCCCAAGGACGTGATAGCGTTTGTTCCGGAACCTTGGAAGAGACCGGAAAAAATCCTCCAAGGATGCGCGCCCATCATTATCTGCCGTGATCTCCGGAAGAACGACGGGATACTGGCGCGCAATTTCTGTTACGGCTTCAACGGAATCAACGGCGCCGGAAGAACGGACGACACGCAAAACCACAATCAGCGCCAGAAGCAGAAGAATCCCGCAAATCAGCCAGAAATTCATTTTCCGGCCGCCTCCATCAGGGCACCGATGCATTCTTCCGCTCCGTCGTCTTGAAATAGTATGTGCCTCTTCAGCATTTCCGCTTTCTTTATCCCCCATTTCTTTTCCATTTCATGAGCCGGGGTGCGGGAAATGATGAAGGCTTCGAGCCGCGTCTTTCTGTCCTTCATCCTCTCTTCGATCTCTTTGATCGTCTTATGGAACACGATCTTGGGATCGTCCGGAGAAAGGTGATGAATCCCCTTCGGATCGACAAAGATGATGGTCTGGTAATCTCCCGTCACGAGCCAAAGAATGAAGTCCGGATGGAAGTTGCCCGCCTCGAAGAAACCGACCCCGTGGCCGCGACTGCGATTGCGAAGGAGATAGAGTTCTCGGTCTTTAAATTCGTCCGGGTGCGCATCGTGATAAGCCCGCAAGTCGGTCACGAAGCGGGATTCTCCCTCGTTCAGTGCCTCCGGCCGCACTTCGATCTCGCTTCCCTTCAG
>RFFU01000110.1 GCA_003697085.1 Candidatus Hydrogenedentota bacterium | reverse complement strand
CTTACCAGGGATCGAATCGAACACGTCCGAAACTGGATTCCCCGTGTTCCCCGGGAAGATCCCTGGAGAAATCGTTACCCGGGAACAAAGTTGCGGGGAAAGAAAGTGTACGAAAGAAAGGCGCTTCCCTATGCGCAGTATCCCGGCGCCTCGGATATCGCCGCGCTTGTCGAAAATTATAGGATCGGGATCGTACGAGGACAGATCAAGATGGTTGACAAGGCACTCGCCGACGATTTTAAAGACGACCACGGCCGTGACAAGAAGGCTTATTTAGAGTATCTTTCGGGTTTGTTCGAGAGAGCGCGATGGATCGATTATCGAATCGAGGATTTAGAGGTCGACACGGCGAAGACAGGCGGCACGGCGCGGTACCATTACAGGTTTAGAGTTAGAGACAGAGACAGTGGTAATGTGTTCGATGAGAAAGGGGTTGCTTATCTGGAATTTTCGAAACCGCTCGAGTTCCTCTGGAAGATTCGAGCGATTCGAATGGTGAAGGAGTAGTTCGGATGCCGGAATTGACGAAATGCGCGAGGTGTGGAGAACTCTTTGTACGAGAACGCTTTCATATTTGCCCTAAGTGCCGGCAGGAGGAGGCGAAGATCATCGATACGTTGCGGCGGTACGTTGCGGAGAATCCCATGGCGGAACTCGATGAACTTGCCAGAATTACGGCCGTAAAAAAGGAGAAGATTTTGCAATTCGTGAGGGAGGGAAAATTAATCAGTATCGATTCTCCCGCACTGAAGATTCGTTGCGAAGAATGTGGCACGGAGATCACTTCGGGCCGTTTTTGCCGTCCCTGCTCAAGAAAATTGACAGAAGAACTGTCCAAGACAATTCAAGGAATCAGGCCAAAAAAAACCGGCGGAGGGTAGGTTTCGACATCGGGTGAGGAATCCCTTTTGAGAGAATTTCGACCTGGAGAGCGCTGATCCGAGAAAAGCGGACCGATTCTTTCAAGCCAGGCGGTGGTCCGAGGGGGAAAAGGACGGATGAAGCGGAAACAGCGCGGTGAGTTTCGCGGAGTTCGTCCGACATTCGGTCGGCTTTGGCGTTCAGAAAGGCTGGAATCACGCCGATAAGGAAAGTATCGGCCATGCCAAGGAATGAACAATTATGGAATCTTCTTGTTGCGGAGCGGAAGGCGCTGACCCGGCTGGACGGAGTGCTTGCGGAGATCATTGAAGCGGCGCGCAAGCGCGAGGGGGATCGTATCGGAACGTTAGCGGATGAACTTGTGAAGATTGCCGGTGAGGTGGAAGAGCGGGACGGGGCGGTGAACGAATTCATCGAGTCGGCGGCGCGCGAGAGGGGAATGGCGCGCTCCGCCGTGAAGTTGAAGGACCTGGACGATTCGACGGAGATGGTGGACCTGGTGGATTCCCTGAGAGGATTGCTTTCGAGCGTGGCCAGGAATGCCTCGCGGGTCGCTGGAATCCTCTCCGCGAACGTGGAGATCATTCAACAGACGATCCAGGTCTTGAGGGGGTTGGAGAGTCGCGCGGTCGGATATACGGATTCCGGGCTGAACGCGGGAAGCGAGTCTTCCGGTGGTCCGGCGAAGATGGTGGACAGGACGGTTTAAGGGAATGGCGAACGGTCTTTTGAGTCTCTCGATCGGAAAAACGGCACTGCAGGCGCAACAGACGGCGCTGGACGTTACGGCGCAGAATCTCTCGAATGCGAACACCGAAGGATACGCGCGGAAAGTCATCCGCCTTCAAAACCGAGGGGTTGTGAACCTTCCGGATGTGACGGGGCCCGTCGGGTTTGCTCAGGTCGGTACGGGCGTGGAGGTTTCAAAGATCGAATCGATTCGTGATCTTCGTTTGAACCAGCGAATCCGCGATGTCGTCTCGGAGTTCAAGCAGAGTGAATTGAAGAGAGATGTGTTGGACGAAGTCGAGGCGTTGTTCACGGGAGAGGTGGATATGAACTCCACGCTCGATGATTTCTTCTCCGCGCTCCACGACCTTTCCGCCGCGCCGGAATCCCTCACTGCTCGTTCCGTCGTCAGGGCTCGCGGCGTCGAACTAACAGACCTCGTGCGCGCCACGGCGGACCAGATCGAGACGATCGAGGCGGACCTTTCGGACCGAATATCGGACCTGGCGGCCAAGATCAACACGATCTCGAAGGAATTCGCTTCCTTGAACGAGAAGGTCTCGGCGCTGCAATCGGCGGATATGTCGGCAGGGGATTTCGAGGATCGAAGACAGGTGTTGTTGGAACAGTTGGCGGAGATCGGCGATGTTCAGACGGTTCAGGAGCCGGCCGGTTCGCTGACGGTCCTTCTCGCGGGCCAAGTCATCGTCCAAGGGTTTCAGTCCTTCGATGTCAGTGTAGAGAAGAATCCCTCGGGAACGGGTCTTCCTCGTTTGACGGTCGGTTCGAACGAGAACGACGTTCTGGAGGCGCGATCCGGAATCCTACAGGGGCTGACCGAATTGCGCGACACCACGCTTGCGGGAATCAAATCGGACTTGAACGAATTCGTGATAACACTTACGGAGGAGTTCAACAAGATTCACAAGACCGGTTTCGGTTTGGACGGTTCGACGGGTGTGGATTTCTTTACGACGGGGAGTATTCCTTCCACGGAGACGCGTCTCTTCAGCGTCGAGGGAACGACGTTCGTGGAGGATCCGACTTCCGCTTTGGACGGGGATCCCTCGACGACCGCGCCGGAGAACTTTGAAAGCAGTCCCGTCGGGGTGGGAGGATTTGTGATCAACGGAATCGGAATCACCTACGACGGAAGTACCGATTCGCTTCAGGACATCGTGGACCGAATCAACGCTGCTTCGGCGGGGGTTGTGGCGTCGATCACTCCGGAGAACAAACTCAAGATCGTCGGGACCCGACAATCCGATTACACGATCTCGACGATGGCCGACAACGGCAATCTTCTCGAACGCCTCGGGATTCTTCCCTCCGGAAGCGCCTATCCCCCCTCGGTGGGGATCGTTCCGGCCACGGCGGTCTTTTCCGGAAAGACGGCTCTTCATCCGAACGATTCGGCCGCGTTGAATTTCAAGGTCACGGATGAGATTCAGGGGGACTTGAACAAGATCGCCGCGGCGAAAGGGGACGATCTGACACAACCTCCGGACGGTGTCGGTGACCAGTCCCGCGGTCCCGGAGACGGAGCGAACGCCCTGGAATTGGCGCAACTGCGCGATGCGACGGTCACGACGACCCGCACCGGGACGTTTTCGGATTTTTTGACGGGGATGCTGGGAGAGTTGGGAGTCGAGGCCGGATCGGCCTCGAGGATGACCGACGGTTTCGACGCCCAGATCGAGCAGTTGAAGCAGAGGCGCGAAGAGATTCAAGGTGTTTCGATCGATGAGGAGATGATCAATATGATCAAGTACCAGCGCGGTTATCAGGCAGCGGCCCGGATCGTCAATGTCGCCGATCAGGTCCTCCAGACATTACTTACGCTGGGGCGATAGGAAATTGAAATGAAGGAGCCGCGGGAAAGATGACCGGTCGTGTTGGTTTCGGGGGGCTCGTTTCCGGGTTGTTGACGCGTGTTCAGGATGGGTCCGAGAGACTCTTCGAATTGCAACGGAAACTCTCGACCGGAGATGCTTTTGAGAGAACGAGTGACGATCCCGAGGCGGCCTCGCGAGCCCGCCGCTTCGATACCCGGATCCGCCGGCACGAACAACTCCTCAAGAATATCGATACGAACGTCCGCTTCCTTCAGGACGCCGAGGGTTTCGTCAACAGCACGGTGGACCAACTCCAAAGGGTTCGGACCCTGGCGCTTCAGGCCGCCAACGGAACCTTCGTGACGGCGGATCAGGAACATATCGCTTCGGAAATAAACGAGCAATTGGAGGCGCTCGTGCGCACAGCGAATTCCAGGATTTTGGGAAGGAGCGTCTTTGCCGGTGCGGAGACCAACCGAGACGCTTTCAACGTGACGCGAAACGGAATCGGTGAGATCACGGCGGTCTCCTACGCCGGGGACGACGTCGAACTCAACGTCGATGTGCTCGGGAACGTTCCCGTGACCTTTCCCGGAAGCGAGGTCTTCGCGGCTGGGGTCCGGACGATCAAGAGCACGTCCACGCTCTTCGACGGATCAGGAACGGAACGTTATGCCGATCGCGAACTGGCTGCATCCTTCATTCCCAGTTCCGGTTTGACGGAAGGAGCGATTCGAATCAATGGAAAACTGATCTCCTATGACCTGGATGGGAATCCGACCTCGGGGGAAGGAGACAGTCTTTTGGACCTCGCCGCTTCCATCAACGCGGCGAATGCGGGCGTAACGGCCCGTGTTACCGGTGTGATGGAAGGAACCGCCGGGGTTTCCGTTCCCCCGGTCGATTTTGCGACGGAATTCGGGGGAGGGTTTCGAGCCGGGACGGCAACGATCAACGGGCAGAGCCTTCAGGTCAACGCGACCGACACGATATTTTCGCTTCGTGACAAGATCAATGCGTTGGGCAGCGGGACAGGGGTGACGGCTTCGGTCGTGGACGCCGCCGGGAACGTCGTCGACGGAACGCCGCAAGCCGGTTCGGCCGCGGCTCCTTTGCGGCTTCGTCTGAGCGGAGGGGTCTCGATCAGCGACGACGGAGCGGCGGATTCGAACATCTTTCAACTGCTGGGAATCACCATCACGCCACCGCAACCCGCAGGGAGAAATCTTGTCGGTACGGTGACGCAAAACTATGCCTTGGAAATAACAGGGGAAACGCCCGGAGATTTCACGATCGAGGATGCGCAGGGCAGTCTCGTGAAAGATCTCGGGCTCGATACCCAGGCCGCGGTCGTGAAGGACGGCTCGGTCTTCGAGACGCTTATCAACCTCCGGGATCTCTTGCGTCAGGGGGATACCGATACGATTCGCCAAACGATCCTTCCTGAGATCGATTCGGCTTTGGATGCCGTGGAAGTGACCCGTACGGAGACGGGGGTGCGGACCGAGCGAATGGAAAAGCAACGGGATCGCATCAACGATCTTCTTCTGGTATACAAGGAACAGCGGAGCAAAGCGAAGGATGCGGATCTCGCGGAGGTGATTACGGAATTACGTTCGGAACAGGCGGCCCGCCAAGCCGGATTGCGCGCCACCACGCAGGTCCTCAACCTCACGCTCTTGAATTTCCTCTGAAACTCGTTTACGGTTCTCCCATAATGGAAGAAAGCCAGACGAAGCGTACGATCCGACTGAAGACGGGGGACGAAGTGGAGATACCCGAGGGGAATATCCTTCGTGTCGTGGATGGACTGCTGGGGTTTCCGGACCTCGAGGAGTATGCCCTGGTGCCTCATGGAGGGGAGAGCCCCTTTTTCTGGCTGCAGTCCGTGCGCGAGGAGGGGCTGGCGTTCATCGTGATCGATCCTCGGTTGTTCGTTCCGGATTATCTTCCCAAGGTCAGTTCGGACGATTTGGCGGCGGTGGAGTTGGAGAGGATCGAGGAGGCGGTGGTTCTGGCGGTCGTTGTCATACCGGAGGATCCGCGGAAGATGACAGCCAATCTTCAAGGACCGCTGATCATAAATCCGAGAAAACGTCTGGCGCGCCAGGTCATCTCTCAGGATCCGCAGCATCCCATCCGTTACTATATCGTTCCGCAAGAAGACTCCGGGGAGAAAGGCTGATGCTGGTTCTGGCCAGACATCTCAACGAATCGATTATGATCGGCGATGACATCGAGGTGATCGTGGTGGCGGTGCAAGGGGACCAGGTGAAGCTGGGAATCCGGGCGCCTCGTTCCGTGGCCGTGCATCGAAAAGAGATCTTCGAGGAAATCCAGAGGGAGAATCTCCGGGCCGCTCAAGCGCGGGGCGACGCCGCCGCCGGAGCGGAAATTTTGAAGAAGACGATGGGCAAAAAGCCGTCTCAAAAACCTGATACGCAGAATTCCTAAGACGAAAAGCGATCCTTTTCGGGGAAACCCGACATGTCTCTCCGATAACCCGCGGCCCCTGCGGAGGCTATGGATCATCGGAATGTTTGTGGGTTTCTGGATATTCCGAGGCTTCTCCGTAGCGACCGCGGCTTGGCGCTCGGGGGGGATTCCTCGTCGCGCTGCGCCCTCCTCGGAATGACAATGAAGTTTTGGGCTGCGCCGGCCCGTTCCTTCGCAGACAAGAGTGTCTGCGCTCCAAAATACGGCGAAGATGGAGCATAGGTTCTCCAACCTGCGCTGTAATCGCGAACTTGTCATTCCGAGCGCTTCGCGGTTTTTCCACCTTTTCCGTGTCATTCCGCGTATTCCGTGGTTTTCCATCTTTTTCGTGGATTCAGTGTGTTCCGTGGTCTCCTTTTCCCCTCAAGTTTTGCGTGATATCTGCCGATGAGGAGAACAAGGAAACTTCGCGGAACCGCCCCCGGCAGACACGCGGGAAGGGGTCGTGTTTCGAGAAGAAAGGAGGCGAAGCAAGGAAGGCGTCCCGCGCAACGGTCCGGCGAACCGTGGAATCATTGTTGTCATAACATCGTAACCGCCTTTCCCGATTGAGTTCTCCAGGTAGAGGGTTCCGGAATACGGCCGAACAAGGACGTTCGGCAAAGGTTTTCAAGGAGGAACCCCATGGCTGGATTCAGGATTAATACTAACATTCCTGCGATCTTTTCCCAGAGACAGCTGGGAATCACCAACAGAAACATTCAACGGAATCTCGAAAAGCTCTCCTCGGGCTTGAGGATCAACCGGGCCGCCGATGATGCGGCCGGTTTGGCGATTTCGGAACGATTCCGAACCCAGATCAACGGCTTGAAGCAGGCGAGCAAGAACATTCAGGACGGCATCTCGCTCATCCAGACCGCCGAAGGGGGGATTGAGCAGATCAGTGATCAGCTCCAGAGACTGCGTACTCTGGCCGTGCAAGCAGCGAACGATACGCTCACCACGAACGACCGGGCGCTGATTCAGTTGGAGTTCAACCAGATTCTGTCGGAGATCGACCGGCAGGTTTCGACGGTCAACTTCAATACGAAAGTTCTGCTCGACGGTACCTATTCGGTGGTCGGAGGAACGTCGCTTTCGTTCCAAGTCGGCGCGAACGAAACCGAGACGATCTCGGTCAACATCTTTACGGTCAGCACCGCCGGTTTGGGGATCGACAATATCAAGGTCAAGGGAACGCAAACGGCGACCCAGACGCTGATCAGCGCGATCATTTCCAATGCCACAGGTGCGAGTGCAAGCGCGGCTGGAGTCGTGACGCGAAAGGGAGCCGAGTCGGCGATTACGCTCATTTCGAACGCCATCACGAAGATCAACGGTTTGCGAGCCGAACTGGGGGCCATTCAGAACCGACTGGAGAGGACCTTCGATTTCGTTCAGGTCCAGATGGAGAATCAGGCGGCGGCCGAATCCCGGATTCGGGACCTCGACTTCGCCTCGGAGATCGTGAGTTTCACGAAGAATCAGATTCTCCAACAGGCGGGAACCTCGGCCCTGGCTCAGGCCAACGTTGCGCCGCAGAGCGTCTTGCAGTTGCTGCGGTAAGAATTCGGTCTCATTTCGACCGGGCGGAGCCGGTGATCCGGCTCCGCCTTTTTTTTTTTTGGGGGAGAATCTCTTACGGTTCGGAAACTTCCTCACCCCTCAAAGAATACTTGCAATTCCCGAAAACTCAGCCCTTTATGCTGAGACCCCTTTTAAAAAAGAGAAAAATTGAAAAAAAGGCTTAAGTTTTCTCGAGACTCAACCGATAACAGAAACAGCGGCTCTTTACTCTCCGGACGGAGCCGGAGTCGAGCCGCGCCGATGCCGGCTTAGTGTGCCGGTTTTCCGAAAGAGGTCGGCTGCCGACACGGAGGTTGGAGGCTGGACCCGGGGGAACGAAGCGGGATTCGAACTTTTTCCGCCGTTTCCAACCGGTGACCTTCCTTCATCCTTCCTTCGTTGAGGCGAGCGCGAATTCTCTTTGAGACGAGGTTTGAGGAAAGGAGGTGACGGAGTGATGGCCGGAAGTGTTGAGTTGGCGGTGCCGGTGGGAGGAAGCAGTCCAGCGGCGGCGCCCGTGCAGAGGAATGCGGCTCCGGAGAATGTTCCGCCGGATCGCGGCGCGCCGCTCTCGGAAGAGAAGCGGGAAGGAGTGCCGGATCGGGAAGAGATGGAGACGGTGGCCACGGCTTTGGGTCAGGTCGCGGAAGTGATGGACAGGGATCTATCGTTTTCCGTGGACGACAAGACGGGCGATATCGTGATCAAAGTGATGGACGGACAGGGCGAGGTGATACGGAGTATCCCCTCGGAGGATGTTCTCAAACTCAAGGAATCGCTCAACTCAATGGCGGGCCTTCTCTTCTCGAATGAAGGATAGAATGTAGGCGACGGATGCAGCGGGCGGGTGGCTCCCGCGCCGTTGTGCGGAACACGGCGGTTCCGCGTTGGATAATACCTTTTTCAGGCACCAAGGAGGGTGAGAGAAATGTCAGGTTTGAGGATTCGAACGAACATCACGGCCGCGTTTTCCCAGCGGCTCTTGACCGAGACGACCAACCGTCTCAACAAATCCATTGAACGACTGTCTTCGGGATTGCGGATCAACCGCGCGGCGGATGACGCGGCGGGATTCGGTATTTCCGAGCGGATGCGGACGCAGGTCAACGGCTTGTCGCAGGCCAAGAGGAACGCCCAGGACGGCGTTTCCTTGATTCAGGTCGCCGAGGGAGGTCTGGCGCAGATCTCGACGATGCTCCAGCGGCTCCGAACGCTTGCGGTCCAAGCGGCCAACGACACGAACACGACGGCGGACCGGCGGGTAATTCAGACCGAGGTGAATCAACTCCTTTCGGAAATCGATCGTCAAGCCTCGGCCACGAACTTCAACGGCCGAGTTCTTCTGACCGGAACGTTTGCGACGGGACAGTCCTCGTTGGTCTTCCAGATCGGCGCGAACAAGGGCGAAAAAATCGCTGTTCATATTGCCTCCGTTTCCACGAGTGGGTTGAAAATCGACGGATTTAACGTCACCAACCCCTCTTCCGCGACCCAAGGGGGATTCATTACCCAAAAAGGAGCGGAAAGCGCGATCACGATGATCCAGAACGCGATCGATACCGTGTCGCGCCAGCGCGGCGATCTTGGCGCAATTCAGAATCGACTGGAGAACGTCATCGACTTCGTCGGGATCAGCAACGAAAACATCACGGCGGCCGAGTCCCGGATCCGCGATGCGGACTTCGCGGAGGAGATCGTGAAGTTCACCAAGGACCAGATTCTGCAGCAGACCGGTATCTCGGCTCTGTCACAGGCCAACATTGGTCCTCAGGTCGTGCTCTCGCTTCTGCAATAGATCCTCTATCTTTGCGGAAGTCCTCGGGGCGGCTCCGGCCGCCCCGTTTTTTTTGTTGAAGAAGGCAAAAGGGAAAGAGGAAAGGGGGAAAGAGAAATCGAACGCGACCTTTCGGCGTGCGGAAGCGAACGAAGCGATGGAGGGGCGGGCGTCCCTGTGCGCCCTTGTGTTTGCTCGCACCTCCGTTCTTCCCTGCGCTTGCACTTACGCTTTCCCCCCGCGCTCGCCCGCGCGCCAGCCCCTGCCCTTGCCCTTGCCCTTGCCCTTGCCCT
>RFFU01000109.1 GCA_003697085.1 Candidatus Hydrogenedentota bacterium | reverse complement strand
CTACCCCGCCGAGGTAACGCCTAAAGGTCCATCCCTGGGCATCTCCAACGGCTCGTGAAGCCGTTCCAAAGCGTTTGCGACTGTCCAAACCTACCTACAGATCAAAACTGCGCCGGGCAACCAAACGGCTTTCCTTCTTCCGGAAATCCGCTATACTCTCGTTATGATTCCCGTTACGGAAGATCTCGTTCGTCGGATTCCCAAGGTCCTTCTCCACGAACATCTCGACGGTGGATTACGCCCGAACACGATTTTGGAACTGGCGGAGCAACTCGGCGTCGACCTGCCGGAATCCGATCCGGAACGATTGGCGACGTGGTTTCACCGAGGTGCGGACCGGGGCAGCCTCCCACTCTATCTCGAAGGGTTCGGGACGACGATCGCGATTATGCAAACCGCGGACGCGCTCGAGCGCATTGCCTACGAAGCGATTCTGGATGCCGCCGCGGAGAACATTGTCTACATCGAACTCCGTTTTCATCCCGGCTACCACACCCAACGCGGCCTCTCGCTCGAAGGAGTTATGAACGCTGTTCTCTCCGGACTCGACCGGGGATCGCGCGAAACGGGTGTCGAATACGGACTCATCGTCTGCGCGATGCGGAATATGGATCCCTCGGTCTCGCTCGAAATGGCCGAACTCGCCGTGAATTATCGGAACAAAGGCGTGGTCGGCTTCGACCTTGCGGGTGAAGAAGCCGGCCATCCGCCGAAAAAACATGTCGAAGCCTTCCATTACGTCCAACGCGCGAACGGAAACATCACGATCCACGCGGGGGAAGCCTTCGGAAAGGAATCCATCTGGCAGGCTCTGCAATGGTGCGGGGCTCACAGAATCGGTCACGCCACCCACCTGCTCGAAGATATGGTTCTCGACGAGAACGGAAAACTTGTTTCGATGGGAACTCTCGCCCAATACGTTCTCGACAAACGTATCCCGTTGGAAATCTGCCTCCTCTCCAACATTCATACGGGGGCGGCGGAGAGTCTTGCCACGCATCCCTTTCCTCTTTATTGGCGCTATCGTTTCCGCGTGACACTCAATACCGACAACCGATTGATGTCCAACACGACGATGACGAAGGAGATGTGGACGGCGGCCCGCGAATACAACCTCGACCTCGACGACCTCGAGAAGATAACGATCAACGCGATGAAATCCGCGTTCATTCCCCACAAACGCCGCCTCAAATTGATCTACGAAACCATAAAGACCGGGTACCAGAAACTTCGTCTCGAATTGGCCTAATTCAACGTCGCACGATCCGCCCTCCCGTTACATCCCTACTTGGTGGCAGGCGCTGTGGAAAGATCACGTCCACTTCGTTTTCTGCGGAAAATTTCCCCGGCGGGACACCCGACATATCTCCGGGCTGTTTTTCAGATACCCCCCCTGCCTCGGCGACTTTTCCCTTATCCCCCGGCTCTGACAGCTCTTGGCTTTAGCATCAAACCGATCTCTGTTTTCAGATCAAGAGGAAGGAGCAACGCTTGGTTTTCGAACACCGCTTTGGTGAAAGAGGGATTCGTTCTGCAATAACCGGCGCGCCATGGATTCCGCAAGACGTTCATATCCCGTCGGCGTAAGATGGATCATATCTTGAAAGAGTTGTGCGCGGTCTCGGACGTCATACTCCTCAAAGTCTGATGCACAATCGAGGAAAACCGCATTTTTCCCTTTTGCGACATCCTTCACTGTTTGGTTCATTTCATCCCGCCAGCGGGCATACGCAGCCCAGTATCGGGCATCGCGCCGGTATAAATCGGGAGCCGTTCGAGCCAATGCCCGCGAATCGGAAGAAGAAGAAGACGTCCGGAGAATGAAGACTTGAGAAGCCAGCACTGCATTTGCGCCGAAATTTTGAATGCGTGTCACGATTTCTTCCATATTTCGTCGATAATTCTCCAGAACCCTCGTGTCTTCTATGTAGGCGATGCTCTTTCTCTCCGCTACGGAATGACTTTTCCTCCATCGGAATTTCACCACAAGGCTTTTTGCATGGTTCAAAAGCGCGGAGTATGTTGAAAAGCGCAAGGCAACCCGCTGCCAAAAAGGGCGCGTCGCAGGATCGAAGAGGACTCCTGACCCGCGCGTGGTATTCGGCCGCCATTTGTCTCCCAGTACGAGGCGTACGCCGAAATCATTCCATCCCGTGTAGAGAAGGATCATATCGGGCTCCAGTTTGAAGAGTTCGGAAAGACGCAAAAGGTGGTGGTAACTGTGATAGCCTTGAACTCCGGCATTGAGAACCTGGACAGAAAGTCCCGCCTCTCGAAGCTTCTTTTCCAAATAAAAGGGATATGTCTCGTTGTCTTTCACGCCTACACCGAACGTGGTGGACCCTCCCATGGCAATAATTCGTAAGACTCCTTGCGGTTTCCGAAGAGAAACCTCCCTTCCGCGCATTCCCAGGCGGTTGATCGTGATACCGGCCCCTTTTCGACCGGGGCGGAGGCGGTAACCCAACAAAGAGTCAGGTAACACCTGAGACTGATAGGTTTGGAAGAGGGGGACTCCGGAACGGGCCTTATCGTAGGCGCGCACAGCAAATTCCACGATCATAAGCGAAATAAGAAGACCAACCGCCGAAGCGGCGATCCGAAATGGACGCCGATTGAACTGGCGAAAGTCCGGCTCTCTCTTCTCTTCTTCTTTGTCGTTCATCCTCTCCCTCCCACCCCCAATTTCTTCATTTTTCGGTAAAGATGTGCTCGGTCGATCCCGAGAAGACGAGCGGCGGCTGAAACGTTCCCGCCTGTTTCCGATAAGGCCTCCTCGATCGCCGCACGTTCACTTTCGTCCCGCGCCGACCGCAACGTTCCCTTCTTCTCTTCACGAGCGGTGGTGGAAAAAGCCCCCGACGGGAGCGCATCCCGCACATCGTCCGGGGTAATCCGCCCTCCCTCCGCAAAAAGCGCCGCGCGATCAACAACATTTCGGAGTTCACGGATGTTTCCAGGCCATCGATAGCCCGCAAGAACCTCGAACGCCTCCTCTTCCACGACCGGAGCGGAACGCCCGAAACGGTCTCGAAGAAATTCGACCGCCAGCCGGCGCAAATCCCTCGGCCGTTCCCGAAGCGGCGGGATAACAAACTCGACGACGGCCAGGCGGAAAAAAAGGTCCTCTCGAAACTCCCCCTTCGCCACGGCCTCTCGTAGATCCTTGTGCGTGGCTGAAAGGATGCGCGCGTTGCTCTTCACGCTCCGCTCGGCTCCCAACGGCTGAAATTCCCCCGTCTCGATCGCTCGCAACAACTTCGCCTGCAGCGGCGCCGTCAATTCGGCGACCTCATCCAGAAAGAGCGTTCCGCCGCGTGCCAATTCGAAACGCCCTCTCCGGTCCCGCGTTGCGCCCGTGAACGCCCCCCGTACGTGGCCGAAAAGTTCGCTCTCGGCAAGAGAGTCCGGTAGCGCGGCACAATTCAAAGGAACAAAGGGTCCGCGGCTCCTCTCCGATCGACGATGAATCCATCTCGCAAAAACCTCCTTTCCGCTTCCGGTTTCTCCTCGAATGAGAATCGGAAGATCCTGTTTCGCCGCTTTCTCCGCCCGCTCCGCAAGCGAACGGAGGGACTCCTCTTCAGAGAAGATCTCTTCCTCTGCTCCGCCCTTCTCCGCGGAACGAAGGAGGTCCCGCTCTTCCCGCACATTCGAAAATTCCAACGCCCTCTGAATCGCCAACAACAACCGCTCGTCATCGACCGGCTTTTCGATGAAATCATAGGCCCCGAGTCTCACGGCTTCGACGGCCTTCGCTATCGTTCCCTTGCCGGACACAATGAGTACCGGGAGACTGTGGCCGCTTCGGCGCATCTCCCGTAACGTCTCGATCCCGTCCTTTCGCGGCATATCGAGATCCAAAAGGACAAGATCAACCCCCCCACCGGAAAGCATCTTTAATACCTCCTCGCCGTCGCCGGCCGAGAGAGTATCGTATCCCTCCAGTTCCAGAAGCCGGCGCAGGGCTTCCGTAATACGAATTTCATCATCCGCAATCAGTATTCGACTCATATCCTCTTCTCCCCTCCTTCCCGAACCGCCTCAAAGCCACCGGCTCTCGGAAGAAGAACCGTAACGATCGCCCCGCCGTCCTCGCGCGGCGCGAACTCGATTCGGCCATTATGCTCGGTTATGATTCGTTCCGCCAGGACAAGTCCGATTCCCCAACCTCCCGCCTTCGGTGCCTCTCGCCCCGACCCTCTCCGCCCACTCTCTCCCGTATTCTCAATCTCGACCACCACATTCCCGTCTTTCCCCCTCCCTCCCCGAATCCAAACCACTCCCCTTCCCCCGGCCGCCTCCACCGCGTTTGCAATCAAGTTCTTCCAGACACGATCGAGAAGTTCGGCATCTCCCCGAACAGCCGGCAGGTCTGGGGGAAGTTTGCATTCAAATCGCGTTCCGGTGGAATCATAAAGTGCCACCGCTTTCGCTATTCCTTCCTGAACGAGCACGGGGCTCCAGCGAGGAGAAGGAAGGCGGGCGAAGTCGGAAAACTCGGCCACCAAGGATTTCAGATTCTCCAACTCTTGCTCCACGGCATCCAAGGCTCGGCGCACGACCTCCCGTTCCTTCTCTCCCTTTTCCAACGCACGGAGAGCCGTTCGAAAGGAGAGATTGATCGGTGTAATCGCGTTCTTGAGTTCGTGAGCCAGCATCCGAGCCGCATCCCGCCACGCCGCCAATCGCTCCGTCCTCGCCAACCGCTCTCTCTGACGTACAAGTTCCTTCGCCGTGGAATGAAGCGTTTCGGAGAGAAGAGCGATCTCGTCGTTTCCAAGTGCTTCCAGTCCCGCCGGCTCCTCTCCCTTTCCTATCTTCTCCGCCGCGGCCGTCACAATTTTCAAGCGCCGCGTCATTCCGACTCCCAAAAGCAACCAGAAGAGTGCGGAGGCGGCCACGGCCAGTCCTCCCGCACGAACCGCCGAAGCTACAAGAGCCTGTTCCACGGAAAGAACCGCTTCCGCGGGAACAAGAACACGAATGCCAGCAAGCCTCCCCGCCCCGATCGCCGCCACCGTCTCTTCTCTCCAAAAGACTCCCTCCCTTCCGGTCTCGAGCCCCCCTTGAGAGAAAACCGAAGAAGACCGATCTTTCCGAGGAAAAATCTCGACGCGTGCTCCCGAAAGAGCCTCAAGCCGCTCGACGATACGCCGCAATGTCACTCCCCCTACGAGCACCCCGAGCATCGATCCGGAACGACCGTGAATCGGAACAGCGACCGTCAAGAGCCATCTCCGCGAAACACCTGTGTCCAGATTTCGAAACCCGACGGAGAACCGAGCCGCTTCTCCCTTCATCGGACTTCCTTCTCCTTCTTCCGGTTCGCGATACCCTTCCCGGGATGCGGACGCCCAAAGTTCTCCCCCGGGAGAAAAGACCTCGAGAAGATCGAGGCCGTTTCCCGCGATGGGAAGCGATTCCTCGAGAAAACGCTTCAGACCGATCGGGTCCAGAGGGCGCAGCGGCTCCGTCTCCGCCGCCGAACGCCAAGGGCCCGGTTGAACCCGAAACCGCAACTCACGAATCCGCGAAAGAGGTTCAAGACGTTCCCGGATTGTTGTCACCTGAAAATGAAATTCCTCTTCAACTTCCCGCAGCGTCGATTCCGCTTGATTCCGCAGCTGGCGTTCCTGAACGGCACGAATCTCCTGAATCTGTACCGTGGTCAACAAGACAAGAAGAAAGGTGAAGAGAATCGTCCCGGCCGCGGCAAGCCGTAATCCCAACTGACTCATGGTCCCTCCGACTCCGCAACGGCGGGAAGAAGACCGAAAAGAGCGATCCCATCGCTCCGGGACACCCTGGCGGAAACAAGAAACGCCTCGTGAAGAGCGATCAATTCAGCCGTTGCGGTGGTGTTTTCCGCCGCCGCTGTGTCTTCTCCTTCTCCGGTTCCCCCACGCGCCCCGGCGGTATCGGCCGGTTCTTTCGCCAGCGGCGGACTCGCCTCTCGTTTTATCCATACGATCGGTAGGTTCTCCGTTCCCGAATCCTCTTTCCCTGCAACCACCTCGATTCCTGCGAGCCGCCATTCCGCAACAAGGTGTTCCAGAAGCGCGGGATGAAGGCGGCGAATCCCATCGTTGACGCGGAGCCGAAGCCCGGCGGGGAGGGTATCGGAAGGGATATTCTCGGACGCCAACGATCGAGGCGGGCGCCCTCGGGCTCCGAAAAAGGAACGAATCATTTCCCGCGGTTTCGCCGAGCGCACCAGAGAGCGCAGAGCGGATTCGGGTAACGACTCGGATACCAGGAAATACCCCACGGGAGTGTCACTCAAGAAGACACGCGCGGCGCCTCCCGCGACGACGGCAAGACCGAATTGCGCATCCCCGACCGGAGCCCAATCCGCTTCCCCCGCCAAAACCAGCCGCACGGCGCGTTCCGGATCCGTTTCCGAGAGAATCTCGAATTCGATCGAACTCCACGGCGCCGAATCCCCCGGCTCTCGAACCCTCATCGGCCGCTTCTGCGCCGTCTCCTCCCTTATAGCCGATCCCTTGGTATCGCTCTCCGAATTCCTCGGCTCCTTCTGATTCATCTCCTGCAATAGAAAACCGCGCTCTTCGTCCGAAAGCACGACGATTCTAAAAAAGAGACGCACCTCGTCCGAATCCTTCCGCTCTTCCGATCGGGATTTGATCGAGATTTCCGCGATCGTCTCTCCCGAGGGATACAGTATAATCGGGGGGCTTTTGGGCGATGTCGTTTCGCCGCCCGCTTCGCGCGCCGCGGCCGCGGAGGAAAAGCCCCCCCAAAGCAGGATAACAAGAGGAAAAATCGCCGACCTCTTCGGATACCGCCGCGCGGAAACACGAGAAGAGAAAAGATTTGTTCTCATGAGAACGATTCTACCCCAAAAAGCCTCCACCGGAAACGAAGACGAACCTGGCGGAAAAACGTTCTTTTTCATTCCCGCCGTTTTCCTTACACTGGGCGAATGAAATTGGCGACGTTGGTTTATCTCAAGCGTGACGGAAAAACCCTGATGGTGCATCGAAACAAGAAAGAGAACGATATGCACGAGGGGAAATGGAATGGTCTCGGCGGAAAATTCGAGCCGGGAGAAACACCCGAGGAATGCGCGATCCGGGAGATCCGCGAAGAAACCGGCCTGGAACTTCGTAACCCCGTCTTGCGAGGGTTTTTGACTTTTCCGGGCTTCTCGAATGACGAAGACTGGTACGTTTTCGTCTTCACGGGAACGGAATTCGAGGGAGAATTGATCGACTCGCCGGAAGGCGATTTAGCCTGGATTCCCGATTCGGAGATCGCCGATCTTCCTCTTTGGGAAGGAGACCGTTATTTTCTCAAATGGATCGAGGAGGGACGTTTTTTCTCCGCCAAGTTCACCTATCGCAACAACAAACTCCTCGATCACTCCGTCGTCTTTCATGATGAGATAACCGGCCGGAACCTTTACTGATTTCCGTCCTCGATGGAGAGGATAACCCAACCCGGATCCGTGAGGTTGTCGGGATCCGCTCACTCCGGAGCGCCGACGCGGCGGAGCATCTCGACGATGGCCTTGTGTTTATTCAGTCGAGCCAGTTTCAGAGCGGTGGCGCCGAGCGAACTTCGGACATCCAATCGGGCGCCGCGCCGCAAAAGCACGGCGACGCACTTGCGATATCCGCGGGCGGCGGCGATCATCAACGGCGTCCAATTCCGAAAGGCCTTGGATTGCCACAGCGCGTTCTTGTCCGCTCCGTGATCGAGCAGAAGTTCGAGAAGGGGCGCATCGCCGTTTTCCGCGGCGAAATGGACCGCCGCCTTCGAGTCCGGCATCACCTTGTTCACATCCGCTCCCCTCTTCAACAACATCCTCACCAGCCAACTGTCTCTGTTCGCAACGGCCCACATAAGTACCGTCTGTCCCCACCGCGAGGGGGAATCGATCCCGACACCCTTTTTCAAAAGATGATCGATCACTCGCAAATCGTGCATCTTGGCGGCGAAAAAGATCGGCGGGCGCCCGAACTCGTCGAACGCCATCGGATCGGCCCCCTCGTCCAGAAGTTTGATCGCCCGTTGGGTCTCCCGCTTCCTGATCGCCAACAACAAGGCTTTGTGCATTCTTTTCTTTCTTACCCATTTCGGATCCGCCCGACGCACCTGGTCGCGTATCACATAATTCGGCGAGGATTCTCCGAGCGCGCGCGCCGTGATGCCGGACGAGTCGGGAATGTCCGAGCGAAACCCGCGCCGCACCAGTTCCATCACGAGGTTCGACGATCCACTCCGAACAGCCAAATGAAAAAGCGTCCGGCCCGTGCCGCGTTCCCGATAATTCGTGTCCGCGCCGGCTTCGAGCAAACGTTTGAAGAGTGTGACATTCCCCTTCTCCACGGCCACGGCAAGCGCCGTCCTTCCCGTCAATTCCTCCCTCGCGTTCGGATCGACTCCGAATTCCAAGAGAAATTTGACGATATCGTCCCGGTTCTTTTCGACCGCATAGACCAGCGGAGGAGTCCCGACAAGGTCGGTCGAGACACGGCGGAGATCGACCCGTTTCGCCAAGAGGCGAACCTCTTCGAGGTCGCCGTTTTCGATTGCATTGAAGAGTTCGGCGCGGACCGCAAGATTCGCCCCGGCCGCCCCGGCCGTGTCTTGCGCGCCGTCTTCCCGCGCCGCAACCGCGCTCGTCAAGGCTATCAGAACCGAAAACATGCAGATCGAAAGGCGTAAAAGAAAGCACGGACGCGAAATCGAAGCACTCGCTTCGAAGAGAAATTCGCTGATGAACACTCCGCGATAAAGACGCCTCATTTCTCCCCTCCTTTCTCCAGCAAACTCTTGACCGGTTTCCAATAGCGCTCCAGCCTTCGCACCCGCTCCGGGGAAAAACCAGGCACGCGAAGAAGGTCTTCTCTCCGTTCAAATCGACCGAAGTGTTCGCGATACCACACTATCGCCCGCGCCCCGGTGTCCCCGATCTCCGGGACAAGACGCAGTTGCTCGAAAGACGCCTCGTTGAAATCGATCCTCTCCGTGTCCCGCACTCGTTCCCCCTTCCCTCTCCTCCCCCGGTCGGACTCCTCTCGGGAAGAATCGCTGGCGCGAGGCGCCGCTTTCCTCAACCGAGCGACTTCTTCTTCCAGTTCCCTTATTCGTTTTTTTAAGCGCTCAACAAGTCGTTCTTCCGAGGTATCATTATTTTCTTCCCCGGAAAATGCCTTCTCTTTCCCGGAACGTGACTTCGTTCCGTCTCTCTTGCTCTCCGGCTCCTTCCGAAGGATTTTCGCGACCCGGATCCCGGAGAGGGTGCTGTCTTCGAAAGGCTTCGCGGGTCCTTGACAGATCACGCCGAAACGCCGTGAAAGTTCGCGATAGCGATTCAATTCCCACGTAAGATAACGTTCGATCATCCGAAGCGAATCCTGCCCGCCTGACTCCGCGCGAACAGTTGTCGCGTTCAAAAAGACGAGAAGCCCCAACGCCAGGAGAAGGCCCGGACGCATCGAAATGAGACTTGCGGATTTTCGCATTTTCTCCGTGCGCGGTTTACGGTTGCCAGATTCTCCGCACAAAACCCGTTATTCCGGCGTAGTCCCCCATTCGTTTTCGAATCTCCACGAGAAGTTTCCTCGTCGGCTTTGCCAGTTCAACGTTGCGCGCCAGCGCCTTCTCGATCACCCGCCTCGCGGCGGCCAAATCCCCCATTCGAAAATGGAGCAAGGCCAGGTTGTGCGTCGCACGAACATTCGCCGGCTCTCTCTTCAGAACTTCCTCGTACAACCTCGCCGCCGCCGCGAAGTCCCCATCATCCTCGGCTGAATACGCTTCCTCGATCAGATCCGAAACCGATCGCGGTACCTCGCCGTCCCTCGCCTCGATGCCCTTCTCGTTTTCGCGGTGAATTGCCGCCGTTTCGACGTACGGCCTTTCCCCCGCTCTTTCCGATACCTTCTCCCCACGCCCCTCTTCTCCTTCCCGAAACACCGGCTTCGAAACCACCGGCGTCTCTTCCTCTCCCTTCGCCTCCTCTACGTTCGCTTTGGCGATTTCGGCTTCCTCCATCGCCTCTTCTTTCTTTCTCAACTCCGCTTCTCGTCGCCGTCCCGCCATCGCTTGCTCCTGTTCGGCAAGTTTCGCCAAGACCTTTCGCTTTTCTCCGATCTCACGACGTATCTCATCCAACGACTGCCGCAAGTACTCCTGCTCTTCCCTCAGGCTGCTGATCTCCCGCTTCCTCTCCCGCACCGTCTTCTCTAACTCCGCAAGATTGTCCCGCCGACGAGCGGCCTCGTTACGGAAATGTTCCAACGCCTCTTCCTGTTCCTTCTGAATCCGCTCCTTCTCTTCCTGTATCCGCGCCCTCTCCTTTTCCAGAGTATCCCTCTCCTCCCGTAACCTCTTCATTTCTTCTTCCATCTCTTCGATCGCCGAGGCACGCCGGCGCAACTCCTCTTCCGTCGCTTCGCTTCTTTGCAGCGCATCGCGAGCCTGTTCGAGCCGTTGCGCCAGTTCCTCCCGCTCCGCATCCGCTTCGTGAGCGGTCACCACCGCGCGTTCCTCCGACTCTTGAAGCTCCTCAACCTGCCGTCGCAAACGCTCGATCTCCTCACGCAACGCCTCTTTCTCCGCGTCATCCTCCGCGGCGACGGACTCCGTAGCGGCCGTTCGCGCCCGCGCTTCTTCTATACGGGCCTCGCTTTCCCTCAATCGCGCCTCTCTCTCCCCCAAGAGTTCTTCCCTTTCCCGCAACCGTTCCTCGCTCTTCCGCAGCCGCGCCGCCGTCTCCTCGTAAAGCCGCCTGTACTCCTCCAATTCGTGCTCCAACTCGCGGACCCGTTTTTCCGCCTGGGCGGCCTCTTCCCGGACCTTCCGCTCCGCCTCCGCTACCGTCTCCCGGCGCCGCCCCCTCCGTTCCTCTTCCAATCGGCGGATCTGCTCCTTGAGAAAGTCGCGCTCGTGCATCAATGCATCGATTTGTTTTCGTTCCGCCGGCGAAAGAGGTTCCTTCGTCGATACCGTTCCCTCAGCCGCAGCCAGAGCCGATCGCTGCGCCTCGATCGCCTCCAACTCCCGCGTCAAGAGTTCCACCACGGCGCTGTCCGTTTCCGGGGCGACCTTCGCCCGCGTGCGCATCCATTGCGCCACCTCACGCTTCAACACGTCCAGTGCTCGAACGATGAAGTCCCGTTCCCGCGCCAACAACTCTTTCTCGTCTCGAATCCGCGTCACACGTTTTTCCAATTCCTCGATGCCGGCGCGTCTCTCCGTCCGTTCCCGCGCCACCACCGCCTTCCGCTCCCTCTCGAGCACCTCTTCCAGTTCACGAATCCGCGCGCCTTTCTTTCTCTCCTCCTCGCCCAATGTCTCGAGCGCATTCTGGAGCCGCTCGATCCGCTCCTTCAACCGCGCCCGTTCCTCCTCCCCGGAACCCTCCTTCGCCTTCTCTTCGTTCCGCTTCGCGACCTCTTCCTCCAAACGCCGCATCTCCTCCCGCAGTTGCTCGTTCTCTTCCCGCAATTCCCGCTCACGATTTTCCCAACGCCGCCGCTCCTCCTCGAGCCGGTTGCGTATTGCGCGTTCCCGCTCCAACTCCTTTCGAATCCCCTCCGCCTCTCTTTCCAAACGGCCCCTCTCGCTCTTTCCTTCTCCCACCGCCGCTTCGAGAGATTGCAACTTTTCCTCGAGCGAACGCTTCTCCTCTTCCAGGGTTCGTATCTTTTCTTGTTGGTGGCGGAGATCGTTCTCCAAGGCCGCGCGTTCCTCTTCTCGAAGCCGGCGTTCCCGCTCCAACTCCTCGCGTTCCCGCTCGTCGATCTCTTTCGCCTCGTCCGCCTTCTCCGCCAATTCCGCGCGCATCACTTTCGTCTCGGTGCGAAGTTCCGCTTGTTCTTCCCTGAGACGCCCGACTTCGGCGCGCAACCGCGCCGCTTCCTCCTCCGACTCCGTGATCGCATCAACCAAATTCGAGCGCATTTCCTGCAACTCCGCAACCTCGCGCCGAATTCCGTCCGCCCGATCCCGTAGTTCGGTCTCCCGCTTCCGCGCTTCCGCCACGGCCTGCTCCAAAGCCTTCAACCTCTGTTCCTCTTCCTCCCTGCGCCGCACTATTTCTTCCCGAGCGCTTTCCTCCTCCCGTAAGGCTTCCGCCTCCGCTCGGCCTCGGCGACGCTCTTCCCTCAGACTCTCCTCCTCTTGGCGCAATTCCTCAACCTTCGCCTCCGTCTCTCGACGCTTCTGCTCAACCGCGGCGACCTCTCCGCGAGCCCTCTCGATCTCGTCGCAAAGACGCTGCCGGTCTGCGGAAAGCCTCCGCTCTTCCTCTTCCAATCGCTCCACCGTCGCCGCCTGCTCCTGAAGGCGCCGTTCGAATTCCTCTTGCCGAGCCCTCAGATCACACACCTCGCGCAGACGCCGGTCCGCCTCGTCCGCCAATCCGCGGCATTCCCTTCTGAGCGCCTCGACCTCGCTCCGCAACGCCTCGGCATCTTCCTCCAGTTCCTCCGACGCAATCAACTCGTTCACGACTTCGTCGCGAGCCCGACTCAGTTCGTCGATCTCCTCCCGTAATCCGGCCGCTTCAGCCCGCAATGCGGAAATTTCCTCCTCCACAAGACCGCGTTCCGCTTTGAGCGACTCCAATGCGACACTCTCCCCCTCGGCTTTGGCTTCAACAGCCTCCGCATCCGCTCGACTTGCCTCACGCTCAACACGCTCGCGCTCCAGAGCCGCCAACTCTTCACGGTACGCTTCGATTCCTCTTCGTAATTCCTCGATCTCTTCCCTCAGATGCGCTTCTTCCTCTTCCCTCGAGACCGCCTCGGAACGCAAGGCCTCGATGCGCTCGGCCAACGTCGCCTCCTCACCACGCAACGACTCCGTGGATTCCCTCAAACGATGCGCTTCCTCTTCTAATCTTGCGCGTTCTTCCTGCCAGCCCTTTTTTTCGCCGTCGAGCACATCTCTCTCCCGCCGCAAATTTTCGATCTGCTCGCTCAACAAGGCTTCTTCTTTCCGCAATTCCCCCAGCGCGCGCTCCACCTCTTCCTTCTCCGCG